>NZ_BCPP01000475.1:0-5418 GCF_016586125.1 Burkholderia sp. E168m23 | reverse complement strand
ACGCCGTCGAGCGTGAAGTGCGCGCCGGCGATCCGGTTCGCCCAGCGGCCGACCGTCGCGCCGAGATAGGCGCCGGATTCGAGGTACTCGGCCGGCGTGTCGTGCGCGAGCACGATATCGGCCAGGCGTCCGGTGCGATCGGGCGCGAGCCACGACACGACGGTCGCGCCGAGGTCGCTGACGACGACGCGCATCCCGTGCGCGTTGCGCAGCGTATAGCGCCGCACGGGCTCGCCGTCGGGCAACGTGCCCCACGGCTCGGAAAGCACGCGTGCCGCGCCGGGCGTCAGGTATGAGGAATCGGTATCGATATGCATGGGTGGAGGTCGGATGGGCGGCGGGTGTCAGTGGGAGGCGGCCGCGCGTTCCTGGTATTCGCGCGGCGTACAGCCGAGTTCGCGCCGGAACACCGCGTACATGTATTGAAGCGACGTGAATCCGCAACGGATCGCGACTTCGGCGCTCGACGCCTGGCGGCCGGCGAGCAGCGCCTGCGCGGCTTCGAGCTTGTGGCGCAGGATCTCCTGGTGCACGGTGCGTTGCAGTTCGCGCCGGAAGTGCTCCTCGAGCAGCGAGCGCGACACGCCGACATAGTCGGCGACCTGTTCGGTCTTGATGCCCTGGCACGCGTACTGGCGGATGAAATGCCGGGCACGCATCACGTGCGGGCTCGCCAGCGGCTGGTGCCGCGTCGATTCGAGCACGTTGATGCCGACCGGCGGCACGAGAATGCGCTGCCCGGGAAAGCGCGCGCCGCGCAGCATCCGGTGCAGCAGGTGCGCGGCGGTGCGGCCCATTTCCTCGGTGCCCTGGATCACCGACGACAGCGGAATGCGCGTCAGCGTGCGCGTGAGCGGATCGTTGTCGATGCCGATGATCGCGACCTGTTCCGGCACCGCGAGGCCGGCGATCAGGCACGCCTGCAGCAGGTGCCGCGCGCGCGCATCGGTCACCGCGATCACGCCGACCGGCTTCGGCAGCGCATGCAGCCAGTCGATCAGTTGCTCGATCGCGTGATTCCACCCGGACGCACTCGTCGACAGCCCGCGGTAGATCGGCGCATCGAGCCCGTCCGCGCGTGCGAGCCGGTCGAACGCGAGTTCGCGCTGCTGCGCCCAGCGGTTCTCCTGCGCGACCGGCAGGCTGTACATCGCGAAGTGCGCGAGTCCGGCGCCGATCAGGTGCGTATAGGCGAGCGACACGAGCTTCGGGTTGTCCGTCGCAATATATGGGACATCGTCCGGGTACTGCGTCGGGTCCTCGTACGACGATCCGATCGCGACGATCGGCAGCGGCGAACCGGCGAGCGCGTCGGCCACGGCCGGGTCGTCGAAGTCCGCGATGATGCCGTCGCCGTCGAAACGCTCGATCCCGGTGAGCCGGCAGCGGAAGTCGTCTTCGAGGAACAGGTCCCACACGACGCGCGTCGTGTGCAGGTACTGGCCGATGCCGCTGATGATCTCGCGGTCGTAGACCTTGTTCGCGTTGAACAGCAGCGCGATGCGGTGCGGTGTCTGGGCGGAAGGGGCGCGTGTCATCTGGGTGTCGGGGCGCGCGCCTAGCGGGCGCGGTGCCGTTGTCTCCGGGGCGCGCCCGGACGGCGGCGCGCGATATCTGGTGTACGTGGTGTACGGCGATTGTAGGACGGAACGTGTGCCGCACGTAGCGGCTGGCAAGAAACATCAAGCGCGCTGCGCAATTTCGCAATTGCCGGCCGATAGGCGCGCGGGCACGATCCAGTCAACCGAATTCGGCCGCGTGCGTCGTCGCGACGCGCGTTGCGCTGCAACAAGAACCCCTACGGAGACGCCATGTCGTATTTCGAGCACATTCCCGCGATTCGCTACGAAGGCCCGCAGTCGGACAACCCGCTTGCGTATCACCATTACGACCCCGACAAGCGCGTGCTCGGCAAGACGCTCGCCGAGCATCTGCGGATCGCGGTCTGCTACTGGCACACGTTCGTATGGCCGGGCCACGACATCTTCGGGCAGGGCGCGTTCCAGCGGCCGTGGCAGCAGCCGGGCGACGCGCTCGAGCGGGCGCGGCAGAAGGCGGACGCGGCGTTCGAATTCTTCACGAAGCTCGGCACGCCGTTCTATACGTTCCATGACACCGACGTCGCGCCGGAAGGCGACAGCCTGCGCGACTACGCAGCCAATTTCGCGCGGATGGTCGACTATCTCGGCGAGCGTCAGCAGGCAAGTGGCGTGCGGCTCCTGTGGGGCACCGCGAACCTGTTCTCGCACCCGCGCTTCGCGGCCGGCGCCGCGACCAACCCGAACCCCGACGTGTTCGCATGGGCGGCGACCCAGGTGTGCCACGCGCTCGACGCGACCCACCGGCTCGGCGGCGAAAACTACGTGCTGTGGGGCGGACGGGAAGGCTACGAGACGCTGCTCAATACCGACCTGAAGCGCGAACGCGACCAGTTCGCCCGCTTCCTGTCGATGGTCGTCGAGCACAAGCACCGGATCGGCTTCAAGGGCGCGCTGCTGATCGAGCCGAAGCCGCAGGAGCCGACCAAGCACCAGTACGACTACGACGTCGCGACCGTGCACGGCTTCCTCGTGCAGTACGGACTCCAGAACGAGATTCGCGTGAACATCGAGGCGAACCACGCGACGCTCGCCGGTCATTCGTTCCATCACGAGATCGCGAACGCCTTCGCGCTCGGCGTGTTCGGCAGCGTCGACGCGAACCGCGGCGATCCGCAGAACGGCTGGGACACCGACCAGTTCCCGAACAGCGTCGAGGAGCTGACGCTCGCGTTCTACGAGATCCTGCGCCACGGCGGCTTCACGACCGGCGGGATGAACTTCGACGCGAAGGTGCGGCGCCAGAGCATCGATCCGGAAGACCTGTTCTACGGCCACGTCGGCGCGATCGACGTGCTCGCGCTCGCGCTCGAACGCGCGGCGGTGCTGGTCGAGAACGACCGGCTCGACGCGCTGCGCCGGCAACGCTACGCGCAGTGGGACGACGCGTTCGGCCGCAAGATCCTGTCCGGCGGCTATACGCTGGAATCGCTGGCGGCCGACGCGCTCGCGCGTGGGGTGAACCCGCGGCATGCGAGCGGCGCGCAGGAGCGGCTGGAGAACATCGTGAACCAGGCGATCTACGGGCTGCGCTGACGCCATGTACATCGGACTCGATCTCGGCACGTCGGGCGTGAAGGCGGTGCTGCTCGACCGCGACGGCGCGGTGCGCGCGAGCGCAAGCCGCCCGCTGACGGTGAGCCGGCCGCAGCCGCGCTGGTCCGAGCAGGCGCCGCGCGACTGGTGGGACGCCGCCTGCGGCGCGCTCGCTGCGCTGGTCGCGGATGCGCGCACGGCCGGCATCGACCCGCGCGACATCGACGCACTCGGGCTGACCGGGCAGATGCACGGTGCGACGCTGCTGGATGCGCATGGCGACGTGCTGCGCCCCGCGATTCTGTGGAACGACGGCCGCGCGGACGCGGAGTGTGCGGAACTCGAACGGCTCGCGCCCGCATTGCGCACGGTGGCCGGCAACATCGCGATGCCGGGCTTCACCGCGCCCAAGCTGCTGTGGGTGCGTCGTCACGAGCCCGACGTGTTCGCACGCGTCGCCTACGTGCTGCTGCCGAAGGATTATCTGCGCTACCGGCTGACCGGCGCGTTCGCAACCGATCCGTCGGATGCCGCCGGCACGCTGTGGCTGGACGTCGCGAAGCGCGACTACGACGACACGCTGCTCGCCGCCTGCGGGCTGTCGCGCACGCAGATGCCGCCCGTATTCGAAGGCAACCGCATTACCGGCACGCTGCTGCCGGCCGTCGCGCGGGCGCTGGGCCTGCGCGAGATCCCGGTGGTGGCCGGCGGCGGCGACAACGCGGCCGGCGCGGTCGGCGTCGGGATCGTGCGGCCCGGCGACGCGCTGCTGTCGCTCGGTACGTCGGGCGTGTATTTCGCGGTGTCGGACGGGTTTCGCGCGAATCCCGAATCGGCGGTGCACAGCTTCTGTCATGCGCTGCCGGACACGTGGCACCTGATGTCGGTGATGCTGAACGCGGCCGGCTGCGTCGACTTCACCGCGCAACTGGCCGGTTACGACGGCGTCGCGGCGCTGCTCGACGACGCCGAGACGAACGCACGCGCGAGCCGCCCGTGGTTCCTGCCGTATCTGAGCGGCGAGCGCACGCCGCACAACGACGTGAACGCGAAGGGCGTGTTCTACGGGCTCACGCCCGACACGCGGCGCGCCGATCTCGCGAACGCGACGCTCGAAGGCGTCGGCTTCGCGCTGCTCGACGGCATCGACGCGCTGCATGCGGCCGGGCTCGCACCCGACAGCATCACGGTGATCGGCGGCGGCTCGCGCAGCGCGTACTGGACGCAGATGCTCGCCGACCTGAGCGGCCGTGCGCTGACGCTGCGCGCGGGCGGCGAAGTGGGGCCGGCGCTCGGCGCCGCGCGCCTCGCGCATCTCGCGCTCGAACCGCATGCGCGGCTCGGCGACGTGTGCCCGCAGCCGCCCGTCGTCGCGGTGCGCGAGCCCGATCCCGAGCGGCACGCGTGGTATCGCGACGTGCGGCGGCCGACGTTTCGCGCGCTGTACCGTGCGCTCGAACCGGTGTTTGCGACGGGCGCCTGACGCACATTGCAGTGACTCGATGCGGGCGGTGCAATCCGGCGGCCGCCCGCGGTTCGTGAGGTGGTTCCATAACAAGGAGTCTGGAGACATGAAAACCGTGACGCGTCGTACCGTATTGCATTCCCTTGCCGGCGCCGCCGCGCTGGCGATCCTCGCGCTGGGCTCGCCGCTCGCCCACGCGAGCAAGGACAAGCCCGAGATCGGCTTCTGTATCGACGACCTGCGCGTCGAGCGCTGGTCGCGCGATCGCGACTATTTCGTCGCGGCCGCGACGAAGCTCGGCGCGAAGGTGTCGGTGCAGTCGGCCGATGCGAACGAGGCGCGGCAGATTTCCCAGATCGAGAACCTGATCTCGCGCGGCGTCGACGTGATCGTGATCGTGCCGTTCAACTCGAAGACGCTCGGCAACGTCGTCGCCGAAGCGCGCAAGGCCGGCATCAAGGTCGTGTCGTACGATCGCCTGATCCTCGACGCCGACGTCGACGCCTACATCTCGTTCGACAACGAGAAGGTCGGCGAGCTGCAGGCGCAGGGCGTGTTCGACGCGAAGCCGAAGGGCAACTATTTCCTGCTGGGCGGCGCGCCGACCGACAACAACGCGAAGATGCTGCGCGAAGGACAACTGAAGGTGCTCAAGCCGGCGATCGACCGCGGTGACATCAAGGTGGTCGGCCAGCAGTGGGTGCCCGAATGGAGCGCCTCGACCGCGCTGCGGATCGTCGAGGACGCGCTGACCGCGAACAACAACAAGATCGATGCGATCGTCGCGTCGAACGACGGCACGGCCGGCGGCGCGATCCA
>NZ_BCPP01000474.1:0-5423 GCF_016586125.1 Burkholderia sp. E168m23 | reverse complement strand
GCCGGCTGCGTGACGCAGGCGCTCGGTATCGTAGCCGGGATCGTGTGGCCGAACGCGGCCGGTTTCTCGATCGGCAGCGCGCTGCTCGGCCTGCCGTTCACCGCGATCACGCTGTTCGCGATGCGCGAGGCAAGGCGTCTGCACGGCGAGCGCGCGGCCGGGCTGATGGGCTATGCGACCGCCTCGTACGGCGTCGGGCAGATCCTCGGGCCGCTCGTCGCGGCGCCGCTGGCCGCGCGCTTCGGGTCGTTCACACCTGCGCTGTGGGTCGCGGTGGCCGCGCTACTGCTCGGCGCCGCCGGCTTCGCGGCGACTGCCGCACACGGGCGCAGGTTGCCCTGACGCCGGTGGGGCCGGATCGTCTCGGGCGCGGGCAAACTCGCTAGAATGAAGCCTTTCCCGCGCCGAGCGGGTGTCCGACGCGGCCTGCAGGCCGATGCCCGGCGCTCGCCAGATCCCCATCGATGACCACCGCCGACTACCGCTTTTGCCCGCGCTGCGCGAGCCCGCTGACCGAGCGTTCCGATCCCGACCATGAAGGCGGCCGCGTCCGCCAGGCCTGCCCCGACGACACCTGCGGCTACGTGCACTGGAACAACCCGCTGCCGGTCGTCGCCGCGATCGTCGAGCTCGACGGCAAGATCCTGCTCGCGCGCAACGCCGCGTGGCCCGAAGGGATGTTCGCGCTGATCACCGGCTTCCTCGAAAACGGCGAGACGCCCGAGGACGGCATCGCCCGCGAGGTGTTCGAGGAAACCGCGCTGAAGGCCGAGCAGGTGTCGCTCGTCGGCGTGTACGAATTCATCCGCAAGAACGAACTGATCATCGCGTACCACGTGCGGGCGTCGGGCACGGTGTCGCTGTCGCCGGAACTGCTCGAATACAAGCTCGTCGATCCACCGCTGCTGCGCCCGTGGCGTGCCGGCACGGGTGTTGCGCTCGCCGACTGGATGCGCGCGCGCGGCCTCGATTTCGAATTCGTCGACCGGCCGGGGCAGTGACGCGCCGGCCTGCCCGCGGCGTGTCGTCCGCCGTGCCGCGCGTGATCGCGACGCGGCGCCGCGTTGCCTGCCGGCGCGCCGCGTGCTTCGGCCGCCGCGCGTCGTTCCAACCGTTCCCATCGTTCCCTTCGCTTCCCTCGTCCTGAGCGCCATCGCCATGTCCGACAAGCCGCAGCCGCGTCCGCGCGACGCCTATCGCCACTTCCTGCCGATCACGACCCGCTGGATGGACAACGACGTCTACGGGCACGTGAACAACGTCGTCTACTACAGCTACTTCGACACCGTCGTGAACGAGTACCTGATCCGCGCGGGCGTGCTCGACGTCGAGCACGGGCAGACGATCGGGCTGGTCGTCGAGACGCAGTGCAACTACTTCGCGCCGCTCGTGTTCCCGCAATCGGTCGACGCGGGGCTGCGCGTCGTGAAGCTCGGCACGTCGAGCGTGCGCTACGAAGTCGGGCTGTTCGCGCAAGGCGATGCGTCGCCCGCCGCGCAGGGGCATTTCGTGCACGTGTACGTCGATCGCGGCACGCGCCGCCCGGTGCCGCTGCCCGACGCGCTGCGCGCCGCGCTCGAACCGCTCGCCGCCTGACGCTGCGCGGTGCACGCGTTCGCGCTCCAGGCCTTCAACGGCCTCAGCTACGGCTTGCTGCTGTTCATGCTGTCGGCCGGCCTCACGCTGATCTTCAGCGTGCAGGGTGTGCTCAACTTCGCGCATGCGAGCTTCTACATGCTCGGTGCGTACGTGGGCTACAGCATCGCGGCCTGGGCGGGCTTCTGGCCCGCGCTCGTGCTCGCGCCGCTGGCGGTCGGGCTGCTCGGCGCCGGCTGCGAACGCGCGCTGCTGCGCCGCGTGCAGGCGCGCGGCCATACGAGCGAACTGCTGCTGACCTTCGGTCTTGCATACCTGATCGGCGAGGGCGCGAAACTCGTGTGGGGCCTCGCGCCGCTGCCGGCGCCGGTGCCGCCGCTGTTCGACGGCGCGCCCGTGACCGTGTTCGGTCTCGCCTTGCCGCGTTACCGGCTGTTCATGATGGCGATGTCCACGACGATGCTGGTCGCGCTCGGCGTGCTGCTGCGCGCGTCGCGTATCGGGCTCGTCGTGCGCGCGGCGCTCACGCATCGCGCGGCGGTCGAGGCGCTCGGCTACGATGTGCCGCGCGTGATGACGGCGCTGTTCGGCGCGGGCACCGCGCTCGCGGCGCTGGCCGGCGTGATCGGCGCGCCGCTCGCGGTGATCGAACCGGCGCTCGCCGAGACGGTCGGGTCGGTCGTGTTCGCGGTGGTCGTGATCGGCGGGCTCGGCTCGCTCGGCGGTGCGTTCGTCGCGTCGCTCGCGGTCGGTTTCGCGCAGACCTTCGCGGCCGCGAGCGACACGTCGCTGCGCGACCTCGCGCAATGGACGGGGATCGCGCTGCCCGACAGCGTGGCAGCGGTGTCGATCGCGCAACTGGCGCCGCTGGTGCCGTACCTGCTGCTCGTCGCGGTGCTGGTCGCGCGGCCGCGCGGATTGTTCGGCGAGCGTGTCGATGCGTAGCCGCGCATTGGCCGGATGCATGCGCTGGGCGCTGTTCGCCGCGTGCGTCGCGCTGCCCGCGTGGCTGTGGCCGCATGGTGCGGTGCTCGGCTATCTCGCGCAGACGGCCGCGCTCGTCGTGCTCGCGCTGTCGTACAACCTGCAGCTCGGCACGACCGGGCTGTTGTCGTTCGGGCATGCGGCATTCGCAGGCCTCGGCGCGTTCGCGGCCGCCCACTGGTTCAATCACGTCGGCGGCCCGCTGCCGCTGCTGCCGCTCGTCGGCGGCATGGCCGGCGCGGGCTTCGGGTTCGTCGCCGGGCTGTTGGCGACGCGCCGCTCGGGCACCGCGTTCGCGATGATCACGCTCGGGCTCGGCGAATGCGTCGCGGCCGCCGCGTGGAGCGTGCCCGCGTGGTTCGGCGGGATCGGCGGCGTGCCGATCGACCGGGCGAGCGGCGCGCCGTGGGGCAACGGGTATTTCGGCGCGCCGGCCCACGCGTATGCGCTGATCGCCGCGTGGTGCGTCGTGTCGGCGGCGGCCATGCATGTGCTGACGCGCACACCGCTCGCGCGGCTCGCGAACGCGGTGCGCGACAACCCGGCGCGCGTCGCGGCGCTCGGCACCGATCCGCGCCGCGTGCGGCTCGCGATGGTCACCTGCGCATCGTTCTTCGCCGGCGTCGCCGGCACGCTGACGCTGATCGACGTCGAACTCGCGACGCCCGACAGCGTGTCGATGGCGCGCTCGGCGACCGTGCTGATCGCCGCGGTGATCGGCGGCACCGGTGCGTTCTTCGGGCCGGCGGCCGGCGCGGCCGTGCTGACCGCGCTGAGTATCGGCGTCGCGGGCGTGTCGCGTGCGTGGGCGCTGTATCTGGGCGTGCTGTTCGTCGCGGTCGTCGTGGCCGCGCCGGGCGGGATCGCCGGCATCGCGCAGGCGCTCGCGCATGCATTGCGGCGCGATGTGCCGGCGACCGAGCGCTGGCGGGTGCTGTGCGCGATCGGTGCGTGCGTGTTCTGGGGCGTCGCGATCGTCTGCGCGGCCGAGCTCGGCTATGCGTGGCGCTTCGCGCAGGACGACGGCACGGGCCTCGCTTTCGGCACATGGGGCATCGACGCCGATACGCCGGTCGGCTGGGCCGTCGCGGCTTCGGCGGCCGGCATCGGCACGCTGCTGTGGGGCTGGCGCGCGCGGCTCGGGCACGGCGCGGCGGTCGCCACGCAGGAGGACGCACGATGAACGGCAACGCGATCGCGCTTCACGGCGTGGTGCAGCGCTTCGGCGCGCAGACCGTGCTCGACGGCGTCGATCTGAGCATCGCGGCCGGCGAGCGCCACGCGCTGATCGGACCGAACGGCGCGGGCAAGTCGACGCTGTTCGGCGTGATCGCCGGGGCGACGCGCCCGACGCGCGGGCGCGTCATGCTGCACGGCGTCGAGCTGCGCGGGCGCGGGCCGGTCGTCGCGAGCCGCCTCGGCATCGGCCGCAGTTTCCAGCAGACGAGCGCATTCGCGCGCCTGAGCGTATTCGACAACCTGCGCTGCGCGGCGCTGCATGCGCCGGCCGAGCGGCGGCGCTGGTGGACCCGGCTGCGCGAATCGGCGTCGATCGATCTCGCGGCCGCGCGCGTGCTGTACGACATCGGCCTCGACGCGCGGCGCGACACGCCGGCCGGTGAATTGAGCTACGCGGAGCAACGCGCGCTCGATCTCGGGATCGCGCTCGCGAGCGGTGCACGTACGCTGCTGCTCGACGAGCCGACGGCCGGCATGAGCCGCGCGCAGGCGGCGCGGATGATCGCGCTGATCCGTGCGACGACGCAGGGCCGCACGGTGCTGATGATCGAGCACGACATGGACGCGGTGTTCGGTTTCGCCGAACGCATCACGGTGCTCGTGCGCGGCGCGGTGGTCGCGACCGGCGCGCCCGATGCGATCCGCGCCGATCCGAGCGTGCGTGCCGCGTACCTGGGCGAGGGCGCGGCATGAACGCCGTGCTCGACATTCGCGGGCTGCGCGCGTGGTACGGGAGGCAGCCCGTGCTCGACGGCGTCGATCTCGCGCTCGCGCCGGGCGAGACGCTCGCGCTGCTCGGCCGCAACGGCTCGGGACGCTCGACACTCGCGAAGGCCGTGATGGGGCTCGTACGCACGGCCGGCTCGGTGCGCATCGCCGGCGCCGAATGCGCGGGTGCGCGCACGTTCGAGATCGCGCGGCGCGGCGTTGCTTACGTGGCTGAAAGCCGCGACGTGTTTCCGCTGCTGAGCGTGCGCGACAACCTGCGGCTCGGTTTGCGCGGCGCGAGCGGCGCCGCCGAACGCACGGCGCTCGATCGTCTGTTCGAGCGTTTTCCGCTGCTGGCCGCGCGCGCGGACGTGAAAGCCGGGCGGCTGTCGGGCGGCGAGCAGCAGGTGCTCGCGCTGGTGCGCGCACTCGCCGGCCGCCCGCGCGGGCTGATCGTCGACGAGCCGGCCGAGGGGCTCGCGCCGCTCGCGGTCGACGAAGTCGGCGCATGCCTCGCCGCGCTGCAGGCCGATGGCGTCGCGATCATGCTGATCGAGCAGCGGCTGCAACTCGCGCCGCGGCTCGCGCGGCGCGTTGCGGTGATGGGGCGCGGACGGATCGTCTACGACGGCGCGCTCGACGGGCTGGGCGGCGAGGTCGCCGATGCGTGGTTGAGCGCCGGCTGACCGCGCCCGGTCGATTGTTCGGCAAACTCCGCCAGTCAATTCGCGTCGAGCCGCTTTATCGCTGCGGTGCCGCAACGTACATTGCCAGTCAGGCCGGTCGCCCTCACAACGCGTCGACGCGTCAACGCATCGTCGCGGCAACCGGCACCATCCATCGAACGTCTTCGGACTGAGGAATGAAATCATGAGCAAGCTGACAGGCAAGGTCGC
>NZ_BCPP01000473.1:0-5425 GCF_016586125.1 Burkholderia sp. E168m23 | reverse complement strand
ACGCGGCCGGCCGCACGTTCCGGTCGTAGCCGCCCGCGCCGTCACTTCGAACACGACAACGACCACTCCACTGGAGGAGCACCCCGATGACTCACCCGACGCATCCCGCCGCCGCCCTCGAGCCGATCGAGACCGCCAGCCGCGACGAACTGCAGGCGCTGCAGCTCGAACGCCTCAAATGGTCGCTGCGCCACGCATACGACAACGTCCCGCACTATCGGCGCACGTTCGATGCGGCGGGCGTGCATCCGGACGACCTGAAGTCGCTCGCCGATCTCGCGAAATTCCCGTTCTCGACCAAGACCGACCTGCGCGACAACTATCCGTTCGGCCTCTTCGCGGTGCCGCGCGAACAGGTCGTGCGCGTGCATGCATCGAGCGGCACGACCGGCAAGCCGACCGTGGTCGGCTACACCGCGCGCGACATCGACACGTGGGCGAACGTGACCGCGCGCTCGATCCGCGCGGCCGGCGGCCGCCCGGGCGATACGCTGCACAACGCGTTCGGCTATGGTCTCTTCACCGGCGGTCTCGGGATTCACTACGGCGCGGAGCGGCTCGGCTGCATGGTCGTGCCGATGTCGGGCGGGCAGACCGAGAAGCAGGTGCAGCTGATTCGCGATTTCGAGCCGAAGATCATCCTCGTCACGCCGTCGTACATGCTGAACCTGATCGACGAGATGGTGCGGCAGGGAATGGACCCGGCCGAATCGTCGCTGAAGATCGGCATCTTCGGCGCCGAGCCGTGGACGCAGGCGCTGCGCGACGAAGTGGAGACGCGCGTGGGCATCGACGCGCTCGACATCTACGGGCTGTCGGAAGTGATGGGCCCGGGCGTCGCGTGCGAATGCGTCGAGACGAAGGACGGCCCGGTGATCTGGGAAGACCATTTCTACCCGGAGATCATCGACCCCGTCACCGGTGAAGTGCTGCCCGACGGCAGCCAGGGCGAGCTCGTGTTCACGTCGTTGACGAAGGAGGCGATGCCGGTGATCCGCTACCGCACGCGCGACCTCACCGCGCTGCTGCCGCCGACCGCGCGCGCGATGCGCCGGCTCGCGAAGATCACGGGCCGCTCCGACGACATGCTGATCGTGCGCGGCGTGAACGTGTTCCCGAGCCAGATCGAGGAGATCGTCGTCGCGCTGCCGCAGTTGTCGGGCCAGTTCCAGATCACGCTGTCGCGCGACGGTCACATGGACCGGCTCGACCTCGCGGTCGAGTTGCGTTCCGAGGCGGCGGCGTCGGTGAGCGACGGCGATCGCGCGGCACTCGCGCGCGAGCTGCAACACCGGATCAAGACGATGGTCGGCGTGTCGTCCGGCGTGACGGTGCTGGCAGCCGGCGGTATCCCGGCGACCGCGACCGGCAAGGCGCGCCGCGTGATCGATCGCCGCCAGGCGGCGTGATTTCGATATGTGCCGTTCTACCCGAGGAAATGGTTCGATGGATGGATTGAAGACCCTGGCCGTCACGGTCGATGCACGCGGCATCGCGACCGTCGCGCTGCAGCGCGGCGACGTGCTGAACGCGTTCGACGAGACGATGATCGCGGAACTCACCGACGCCTTCACGGCGCTCGGCCGACGCGACGACGTGCGCGCGATCGTGCTGCGTTCGGATGGCCGCGCCTTTTGCGCGGGCGCCGACCTGCAGTGGATGCAGCGCGCGAGCGCGAACGATGCGGCCGCGAACCTGCGCGACGCCGAGCGGTTCGCCGCGATGATGCGCGCGATCCGGCAGTGCCCGAAACCGACGGTCGCGCGCGTGCAGGGTCACGCGTTCGGCGGCGGTGTGGGCCTGTGCGCGGCGTGCGACATCGTGATTGCGAGCGACCACGCGCGCTTTTCGGTCAGCGAGGCGCGCTTCGGCATCCTGCCGGCCGTGATCGGCCCGTATCTGGTCGAGGCGGTCGGCCAGCGCCAGGCGCGCCGGCTCGCGCTGACCGCGACGCAGCTCGCGGCCGCCGAAGCCGTCGCGATCGGCCTGATCCATCAGGCCGTGCCGCTCGATGCGCTCGACGACACGCTCGAGCGCACGCTCGCGGAGTTGGGCCGCAACGGCCCGCACGCGCTGATGGAGATCAAGCGCTTTTTCGACGCGATCGGCGAGTACCCGCCGTCGGACGAACGCGCGGCGTTCACCGCGCAGACGATCTCCCGCGTGCGGGCGACGCCGGAAGCGAAGGAGGGCTTCGCGGCCTTCTTCGCGAAGCGGCCGCCGGCGTGGGAGGCGGGCGCCGGATAAGGCTGCACGACGAACCTCCACGACGATCGACGGCGAAGCCGGGCCGGCGGCATTTTGCGTCTCGGGCGCGAGCGCTTGCACTACAATGCGTGACCCCCGGCGCTGCCGGCCCCGTTCCGACCGATGCTTCGCACGATGATCGTCAACCGCCTTGTCTCCGAGATCCTGTTCGGCTTTACCGGCCTGATCGGCATCATCAATCCGATCGGCATCGCGTTCCTGTTTCTCGAACGGACCGAGACGCTCACCGCGCACGAGCGGGATCTGCTCGCGAGGAAGGTCGCGTTCAATGCGTTCGTCGTGCTGATGGTCGCGTTCTTCGCCGGCACGCCGGTGCTGCATTTCTTCGGGATCTCGATGGAAGCGCTGCGGATCGGCGGCGGCTTCGCGGTCGCCGTGGCCGGCTGGCAGATGCTGAACGAGCCCGACGGGCCGGGCGGCGGCGATACGCCGGTCAAGCCGATCGACGCGAACGCGATCATGACGCGCGCGTTCTTCCCGTTGACCGTGCCGCTGACGGTCGGCCCCGGCTCGATCGCGACCGCGATCGCGCTGAACGCGAACCGCACGCACAAGCTGTCGGAATTCATGCTGTCGAGCATCGTGTCGATCGCCGTGTCCGTGCTCGTCGCGCTCGTGATCTGGCAGGTCTACAGCCGCTCCGCGCTGCTCGCACGCTACCTCGGCAGCGAGGGGACCAAGGTCGCGAAGCGCGTGTCGGCGTTCCTGCTGCTGTGCATCGGCGTGCAGATCATGCTGACCGGCTTCTCCGCGTTCCTGCAGCCGCTCGCCGACCAGGCCAAGTAACCGGGGCGCCCGGTTCATCCTTCGAGGTTCAACCTTTCACGCAGCCTGCACGCGGCGCGCGCTCATACGCGTTCGCGGCGTGCGGGATACCATGCGACGTCTGGCGGATGCCGCGTGCATCCGGCCGCAACCCCAACTTGAGTGGCGAGGCGAGCAATGGAATACGTGAAATTCGGGTCGACCGGGCTGGACGTGTCGAAGCTGGTGCTGGGCTGCATGACGTTCGGCGAGCCGTCGCGCGGCACGCATCCGTGGACGCTGCCGGAAGCGGAAAGCCGCCCGATCATCCAGCGGGCGGTCGAGGCCGGCATCAACTTCTTCGATACGGCGAACATGTATTCGGACGGTACGTCGGAGGAGATCGTCGGCCGCGCGCTGCGCGATTTCGCGAAACGCGACGACGTCGTGATCGCGACCAAGGTGTTCTACCGGATGCGGCCGGGGCCGAACGGCGCGGGCCTGTCGCGCAAGGCGATCATGACCGACGTCGACCAGAGCCTGAAGCGGCTCGGCACCGACTACGTCGATCTCTACCAGATTCACCGCTGGGACTACGGCACGCCGATCGAGGAGACGCTCGAGGCGCTGCACGACGTCGTGAAGGCCGGCAAGGCGCGCTATATCGGCGCATCGTCGATGTTCGCGTGGCAGTTCGCGAAGGCGCTGCACACGTCGAAGCAGAACGGCTGGACCCGCTTCGTCAGCATGCAGAACCACCTGAACCTGCTGTATCGCGAAGAGGAGCGCGAAATGCTGCCGCTGTGCGAGGACGAAGGCATCGCGGTGATCCCGTGGAGCCCGCTTGCACGCGGGCGCCTGACGCGCAACTGGGACGAAACGTCGGAACGGCAGCAGAAGGACGACGTCGGCCAGCGGCTGTACGACGCGACGGCCGATGCCGACAAGGCGGTCGTCGAGGCCGTCGCGGCGATCGCCGCCGCGCGCAACGTGCCGCGGGCGCAGGTCGCGCTGGCGTGGGTCGCGCAAAAGCGCGGCGTGACCGCACCGATCGTCGGCATTTCGAAGCCGCAGCAACTGGACGACGCGCTCGGCGCGCTCGCGCTGAAGCTGACCGACGACGAAATCGCCACGCTCGAACGCCCGTACGTGCCGCACGCGGTGGCCGGGTTCAACTGAGCGGCAGCGCGGGCGACACAGGCGCCGTCGCCGCGATCAGCGCGCGGCGGCGAGCATCGGATAGGTGAACAGGCCGAAGTGGACGACGTTCAGCCCCGCATGCGCGAGCGCGGCAGCGAGCAGGCCGCCGCGCCGCCACGCGAGGCCGTAGCCGACGCCGGCCACCGTGCCGAGCACAATCCATGGCCAGCCGCCCGCTGCGTGCGCGGCGCCGAACAGCAGCGCGCCGGCCGCGAGCGCGAACCACGGGCCCCATGAGCAGGCGCGGAACGCGCGGGTCAGCCCGCCTTGCACGTAGCCGCGGAACAGCGCTTCCTCGGCGAGCGTCACCAGCAACAGGTTGTTCGCGAGCCACAACCAGCCCGACGGCGGCCATTTGGGGGCCCAGCCGACCATCCCGAACGCGAGCGCGCCGGCCAGGCACGCAATAGCCGTTGCGACGGCCGCCACCGCACCGGTGCGCAGCGCGCGCGACAGCGCGACGTCCGGCGCAACCCACGGCAGTGCCCACAACAGCCACAGGCCGACGAGCGGCTTGTCGAAATTCAGGTACATCGTGAACGGCACGGCGTCCGGCGTGAAGCGGATCGGCCCGATCACGCGCGGATTGTGGAAGCCGGGAATCAGATGCAGGCTCAGCGCGATCGCGAGCGCGGCAAAGACGAGGTGCGCGATGATGCGCACCGCGAGCGGGCGCTCGGGCAGCACGCCCCAGCCGGCCGCGATCAGCAGTGCGAGCGGCGCCAGCGTGATCGGCGCAAGCTGGCCGAACGCCAGCGCGCCCCCGTAGCCGAGCGCGGCGAGGCCGATGCTCAGGCCGTGCAGCGGGCGATGCCACGCGCAGGCGGCGGCCGCGAACAGGGCGAGCCAGATCGTGGCACACGGAAGGAGCGAAAGGGACATGACGGAAAACGGATGGGCGGACGAGACGCCGCGCATCATACAGCAGGCGCCGTGACCCGCCGCCGGACAGCCGGCGCGCCGCGCGTCAGCGGCCGGCGGTTTCGGTGACGCCGCCGCGGCCCGGAATGTCGACGCTGTTGCGCACGCGCATCCGCCGCCGGTACCAGAACGTCCACAGCAGCAGGCAGGCAAATACCGTGTAGCCCATGACCGGCGACACGACCAGCACGCGTTCGACCGGCCAGTTGACGACCATCCACCAGCGCAGCAGCATCTCGACCGTCATGATGGCGCCCCACACGAACGTCATCAGCCGCAGCATCTGCCGCAG
>NZ_BCPP01000472.1:0-5429 GCF_016586125.1 Burkholderia sp. E168m23 | reverse complement strand
ATACGGGTTGAAGGGCGTTGACGGTGCACGCGCCGCAGCCGCGTGCACGACGACCCTCACATAACCGGCCGGCGCGGCAAGCGCGGCCACGGAGACATTCATGAGCAAACGCGAAGCGATCATCCCGGCCGGCATGGAAGCCGTGTACGAAAAAATCGGCTATGCACCGGCGATAAAGGTCGGCGATACCGTTTATGTGTCCGGCCAGATCGGCCGCGACGCGGCGATGCAGCTGGTCGAGGGTCGCGAAGCCCAGATCGTGCAGGCGTTCGAGAACCTGAAGCGCGTGCTGGATGCCGGCGGCGCATCGCTCGACGACGTGGTCGACCTCACGACCTTCCATACCGACATGCGTGACCTGCCGCTGTTCATGCAGGTGCGCGACCGCTATTTCCATGCGCATCCGCTGCCGGCGTGGACGGCCGTCGGCGCGCACATGCTCGGCGGCTCGCCCGGCTATATCGTCGAGATCAAGGCGATGGCGGTGCTGCGCGACTAGTCAATGCGGTGCCCGCGGTTTTGGCGCGTGTATCGGCTTTCCCTGTACGCGAATCAATCAAGAGAGAACGGAGGGGTGGAATGGCGTCGATGCTCAACGGTAGAACTCGTCGTGGTGGATGGCGTTTCGGCATGGCTGTCGCGGCATCCGCGGCCGGCATACTGATGGTGTCCGGTTGCAACGACAACGAAGTCCAGAATGCCGGAGGCGGCACGGCCGATGCCGCGTTGACCTGCGATCAGACGATGAAGGCGAGATTCGCGCCGGATGCGAACACGGCGGTGATCGCGGTGAAGTCGTTCAAGGCGGGCGATCCGCTGGTGCTCGATGCGTCCGCGGTCACGTCCGCGACGCCCGTCGCCGGCAACAGCCTGTGTCTCGTCAAGCTGAACGTCGGGCCGGGCCACGCGGGCCCGTCAGCCGCACCGTCGACGTCGGCCGGCATCGGGATGGAAATCTGGCTGCCCGCGCCGTCGAACTGGAATCGCAGGATTCACAACCTCGGCGGCGGCGGGTGGCAGGGCGGTGCGTACGGCGACCCGACGAAGATTGCCAGCGCGGGCGCGACGCCGAACGCCGCGACGATCGCGGCGTCCGAGGGCGCGGTGGTAGGCACGACGGATACCGGGCACGCGATCCAGAACGGATCGTTCGCGATGAATCCGGACGGCACGATCAATACGACGCTGTGGAACGACTTCGCGCAGCGCAGCCTGCACGAACTGGCGCTCAAGACGAAGGCGCTGGTCGCCGCGTACTACGCGACGCCGCAAAAGTATGCGTACTGGGACGGCTGCTCGACCGGCGGCCGGCAGGGCTACAACGAAGCGCAGAACAATCCGTCCGACTACGACGGCTACCTGAACGGCGCGCCTGCGTTCAACTGGTCGAAGTTCATTACGGGCGAGCTGTATCCGCAGGTCGTCGCGCAGGTCGATCTCGGCGGCGTGACGCTGACGGATGCGCAGCAGTCGCTGCTGTCGGGGGCGGCGGTCAGCGCGTGCGACACGGTCGGCGGCCAGCATCTCGGTTACCTGATGGACCCGGCCCAGTGTCGTTACGATCCGACCCAGGACGCGAACGTACTGTGCTCGGGCGTGAAGATCGGCACCGTCACCGGCACGAACGCGACGGCCGCGTGCGTGACGGCCGCGCAGGCCACCGCGATGAACAAGACCTGGTACGGGATGACGCGCGATGGCTCGGTGCCGAATCCGGCGCTCGACACCGGCACGGCGACGTCGCTCGCCAGCAACCAGATGTGGTTCGGGCTGATGCGCGGCACGGGCACCGGCGCGCTGGCCGGCGCGACTCCGTTCAGCATCTCGACCGACCTCGTCGCGCTGGAGCTGCAGGACCCGACGATCGCCGGCGCCGGCTTCACGAACGCGACCGGCAACGGCGCGAACAAGTGGAAGGGCCTCGGCTATGCGGGTCTTGCGAACGCCTATGACCAAGGGATCGCGCTGCAGTCGTCGTTCGGCAACATCAATACCGATAACCCGGACCTGTCGGGGCTCGTGAAGCACGGTGCGAAGGTGCTGCATTACCACGGTCTTGCCGATCCGCTGATCACGCCGTCGGGCAGCATCCACTACTACGAACGCGTCGCGAGCCGGATGGGTGGCATACCGGCGGTGCAGCAGTTCGACCGGCTGTTCCTCGTGCCGGGCATGGGGCATTGCAGCGGCTATGGCGGTGTCAACGGCACGGCCGGCCCGGCGCAAACCGCCAATACGGTGCCGTTGCCGCATGCCGACCGGCAGGACCTGTATGCGCAGTTGGTCAACTGGGTCGAAAACGGCAACGCGCCCACGAGCATCAAGCTGACGTCGGCGGACGGCAGCGCGAGCCAGCCCGTGTGCATGTATCCGACGAAGGCGACGTACAACGGTTCGGGATCGATCCGGGACGCGGCGAACTATTCGTGCAAATGACGGGCGAGCACGCTGCGGCATGTCGCGTCGCGATTGCCGGTGCATGTCGATGACGGGCGGCCTCGGCGCGGGGCCGAGCTTCGCGAACAGCTCGGGCATCCTCGTTCAAGACGTTTCGCCGGCGCGCCGCGTCACGCGAGCCGGAATTTCTTGCGCAGGCTCGAATCGACCGGGCCGGCCGGCATGAAGCGTCTCAATTTGCCCAGGAGAGACGCCTCTCCAGAAGGCGCGCGTCGCATGCGCCACGCGCCGAGCGCGGCCTCGACGATGGTGGCGGCCACGCCGTCGGGCTCGGGCGCGGCTTTCACGTTGTCGACCACCGCGCGCGCCGCCAGCGTCCGTTCGCGGTCATAGTCGGCGATCTTCGCGTTCGCGTGCGGCGCATTGACGTCGAGGCTGGTCCGCGTAAACGACGGCTCGACCAGCGTCGCACGAATGCCGAATTGCCGAACCTCGTGATCGAGCGTTTCGGTCAAGCCCTCGACCGCATGCTTGGACGCCGCATAGAGGCCCATGTACGGCGCGGGCAAGAACCCGAGCACCGAACTGACGTTGACGATGCGTCCGCCGCGTCGGGCGCGCATGTGCGGCAGCACGGCCTGTACCGTGCGCAGGATGCTGAATACGTTGGTGTCGAACAAGGCGGCCGCCTCGGCCAACGACGTTTCCTCCACCGCCCCGATCAGGCTCGTGCCCGCATTGTTGACGAGCACGTCGATACGCGCGGCGCGATCGACGATCGTACGGATTCCAGATTGAACGGACGCATCGTCGCGGACGTCCATTTCGATCAGCTCGACGCCGGCGACGGGCGCGGTTCGGGCAATGCTGCGCACGGTGCCGAATACCCGGCACCCGCGTTTGGCGAACTGCTCGGCGGTGGCGCGTCCGATGCCCGAAGACACGCCGGTCACGACGACAACGGTAGGGTTCGACATGGTTGTTTCCTTCGAGCGGATGAATGATGGAACGGTCAGTTGCGTGCGTCGAGCGTGGCCACAAGCGTGGAGTCGGGCAGCGACGCCGGTTCGGGCTCGCCGTGATGCGAACCGGCGGTGCGTCCCGGCCCGATCCTGAACCAGATCGCGTACATCGCCGGCAGGAACACCAGCGTGAGGATCGTGCCGGCGAACGTGCCGCCGATCAGTGTGTACGCGAGCGTGCCCCAGAACACCGAATGCGTGAGCGGGATGAACGCGAGCACGGCCGCCATCGCGGTGAGGATCACCGGGCGCGCGCGCTGCACGGTCGCTTCGACGACCGCATGGAACGGGTCCAGCCCGGCCTGTTCGTTCTGATGGATCTGCCCGATCAGGATCAGCGTGTTGCGCATCAGGATTCCCGACAACGCAATGAGCCCGACCAGCGCGTTGATGCCGAACGGCTGCCGGAACAGGATCAGCGTCGGCACCACGCCGATCAGCCCGAGCGGGCTCGTCATGAACACCATCACCATCGCCGAGATCGAGCGCACCTGGAAGATGATGATGAGGAGCGTGATCGCGAGCATGATCGGGAACAGCGGCAGCATCGCCGTCGTCGCCTTGCCCGATTCCTCGATGGAGCCGGCCTGTTCGATCCGATACCCGCTCGGCAGCTTGTCGACGATCGGCTGAAGCTGCTTCGTGATCGCGGCCGATACGTCCGGCGGCTGCAAGCCCTCGGCGATGTCGCCGCGCACCGTGACCGTCGGCACGCGATCGCGCCAGCGCATGATCGGTTCCTCCATCCGCACGTCGACCTTGCCGACCTGCGACAGCGGAATGCGCTGCCCGTTCGCGCCGGCGAGCGTGAAGTCGTCGAGGCGCGCGGGGTCAAGCCGCGCATCGCCGCCCGAACGCGCGATCACCTGCACGGTCCGGATATCCTCGCGCACCGCGGTGACCGGCACGCCGGTGAGCAGGAACTGCAACTGCTGCGCGACCGCGCTGGACGTCAGTCCGACCGCCTGCAGGCGGTCCTGCTGCAACGTGAAATGCAGCGTCGGCGCGCGCGTGCCCCAGTCGGCATTGACGGTGCGCATCATCGGGCTGCCGTTCATCACGTTCCCGACTTCCGACGCGATGCCGCGCAGCGTGTCGGGATCGGGGCCGGTGATCCGGTATGCGACCGGGAACGGCGAATACGGGCCGAACACGAGTTGCGTGACGCGCACGCGGGCTTCCGGCGCGAGGCCGTCGGCGACGGCGCGGCGCAGGCGGGCCTTCAATGCGTCGCGTTCGTCCTGACTGTCGGTGCGCACCACGATCTTCGCGAACGACGGGTCGGGCAGCTCCGGGCCCATCGCCAGGTAGAAGCGCGGCGCGCCCTGGCCGACGTACGCGGTGACGATGCGCGCTTCCTTCTGCTTCGCGAGCCATGCCTCGACCTTCGATGCGGCGGCACTCGTTTGCGAAATCGACGTGCCGTACGGCATCTGCACCTCGACGAGCACCTCGGGGCGGTCGGAGATCGGGAAGAACTGCTTCTTGACGACCGCCATGCCGAGAATGGCGAGGACGAACAGGCCGACGACCGACCCCGCGACCAGCCATTTGCGCGCGATCACGCGCGTCAGCACCTGGCGGAAACGGTTGTAGCGCGGCGTGTCGTAGATCGCATCGTGGCCGCCTTCGATCTTCCTGAAGTCGGGCAGCATCTTCACGCCGAGGTACGGCGTGAACACCACCGCCACGACCCACGATGCGATCAGCGCGATCCCGACGATCCAGAACATGTTGCTGGTGTATTCGCCGGCGGTGGAGCGCGCGAAGCCGTTCGGCATGAAGCCGACCGCGGTCACCAGCGTGCCGGCCAGCATCGGCGCGGCCGTGTGGCTCCACGCATAGGCCGATGCGGCCACGCGCCCGTAGCCTTCCTCCATTTTCACGACCATCATTTCGATCGCGATGATCGCGTCGTCGACCAGCAGCCCGAGCGCGAGGATCAGCGAGCCGAGCGTGATGCGGTCGAAGTTCTTGCCGGTGGCGGCCATCACGACGAACACCACGGCC
>NZ_BCPP01000471.1:0-5437 GCF_016586125.1 Burkholderia sp. E168m23 | reverse complement strand
AAGCGCTATGCGCCGGTGTCGCTCGTTGCCTGCTTCGTGCTCGGCCTCGGCGTGATGGGCTGCGTGCAGGCCACCGACGTCGAACTCGGCACGCTGTCCGTGATGGTCGCAGGCGGCGTGTTCGGCGGGATCGCGTCGCGCAATTCGGCGCTGCCGCGGCTCGCGATGACGCAGGTCGTGCTCGGCGTGCTGCCGATCGGCGTCGGTGCGCTGCTGGCCCCTCGGCCGGGTGCCTGGCTGCTGGTGCCGCCGCTCGCGATCTATCTCGCGGCAATGCGCACGGTCGTCCAGCGCCACTACCGCGTGCTCGTCGCGCTGATCGCCGCGCGCCAGCGCAACGCCGAACTCGTCGCCCGCTTCGACGCCGCCCTCACCTACATGCCGCACGGCCTGTGCATGATCGACGGCGACAGCCGCGTGATCGTCGCGAACCGTCGGACCGCGCAACTGTTCGGCTCGCCGCGCGAGATCATGCTCGATACGCCGTTGCCCGCCGTGGTCGCCGCGCTCGGCACCGATGCCGTGATCGATCCCGGCGGCGCCGGCCTCGCCGCGCAGTGCGACAGCTGGCTGAGCCGCCACGAACCCGGGCCGCTCGACATCGCGCTCGCCGACGGCCGCCAGCTCGAACTGACGCGCCACCGCGTGCCGGACGGCAACGCGGTGATCATCGTCGAGGACGTCACCACACGCCGTCAGACTGAACAGCACATCCGGCACCTCGCGCGACACGACGCGCTGACGGGGCTGCCGAATCGCCACGAACTGCACGCCGAGCTCAAGCGAATGCTCGCGCGCCGGCCGCGGCTGCCGAGCCCGGCATTCGCCGTCATGTATCTCGACCTCGACGGTTTCAAGTCGATCAACGACCGCTTCGGCCACCAGGCCGGCGACGAAGTGCTCACGCAAGTCGCCGAGCGGCTCGGCAAGACGCTGCCGCCGGGCGAGCTCGCCGCGCGCATCGGCGGCGACGAATTCATCGTCGCGATCGACGACACGACGATGCAAGCGTGCTCGATCCTCGCCGCGCGGATCATCCGGCAGATTTCGGCGCCGTACGCGCTGTCGATCGGCGAGACCGTCTGCATCGGTATCAGCATCGGCATCGCGCTCGACGACGGGCACGGCTCGCCCGACGAGCTGATCCGGCAGGCCGACAGCGCGCTGTACGACGCGAAGTCGGCCGGCAAGGGCATCTACTGCTTCTACTCGAGCGGCAGCCGCCGCATGGCGCCGGCCGCCGCCAGTTGAACCGGCGACGCGGCACTCCGCCGCGCGTTCGTCCTTGCCGTACCCGCCGCACCCTCCCGCGATTCAATTCCGAAACACTTTGCCGGTTCGCACGTGGTGCCGTGCGTTCGCGTGTCACGTGACGTGTTCCGTAACATCGCCGTCCGGCATGCCGAAAGATGACTGCAGAAGCCCGCACGATCGAGGCCGAGTGCGGCATTTCGCGGTTGGCACTCTTATTGCTCCTTGATGGGGAAAGAACGTTTCAGGGAGCCCAACATGAATACCGTCGACGTCCTCGCACGAACCGAAATCATCGACGAACAGGCCGTGATCGACGGCGCCTCGCTGATCCGCCGGCTCGTGTCCGACCGCCGGATGCCGGCCGCGTACGAAGCCGCATGCATCGACAATCCGCCGCTCACGCTGTACGGCGCGTTTCGCCAGGGCGTCGCCGATCACGCCGCGCGGCGTGCGAATCCGTATCGCGCCGGCAGCCGGTTCTGGGCGCTGTGGGAAGAAGGACGTCTCGAAGCTGAAACATCCGGCCGATAAGCGCGTCATGCGCGCCGGCCCTGTCCCGACACGGGCTGGCGCGAAAGCCGGCGCGTGAATGCAGCCGGCCGGCACGCCGGCATGGCTTCATCGCTGCAACATCGCGCGGGCTCGCGTATCGGCCCTGCAACGCACGGCAGTGCGCCCGTCCGCAGTCACGCGCAGCCCCGTTGATCCCGCCTGCCGCGCGGTGCCGGTTTCCCCTATAAGATGGCAGATTCCGTTCATCGAACGATACCGCCATGACCGCCTCTTCCTCTCCCCGCAATCCCATCCACTGCGAAATCGATCTCGACGCGCAAGGCAAGCACGCGGGCTACCTGCGCCTGCCGCACTCCGTGCACCGCTCGGCCTACGGCTGGCTGCCGATCCCGATCGTGTCGATCCGCAACGGCGACGGCCCGGTCGCGCTCGTGATGGCCGGCAACCACGGCGACGAGTACGAAGGCCAGATCATCGTGTCGCAACTGATGCGCGAAATCGAACCCGACATGGTCAGCGGGCAATTGATCCTGTTGCCGATGGCGAATTTCCCGGCGGCGGATGCGGGCCTGCGCGTGTCGCCGCTCGACGAAGGCAACCTGAACCGCAGCTTTCCCGGCGACCCGACCGGCACGCCGACGCAGATGATCGCCCACTACATCGAGCATGTGCTGCTGTCGCGCGCGCAGTACCTGGTCGACCTGCATTCGGGCGGCAGCTCGCTGCTGTACCAGGGCGGCAACATGCTCGCGATCGATCCGCTCGACGCCGAAGAAGCCGCGAAGCTCAACGGGCTGCTGGTCGCGTTCGGCTTGCACAACGCGCTGCTGCACGCACCGAATCCCGTGCATTCGGCGTCGGCCGCGCGCCGGCAAGGCGCGATCTCGATCGTCACCGAGCTCGGCGGCGCCGGCATGGCCGATCCGTCGCTGATCCGGCTCGGCCGCCAAGGGCTGCTGCATTACCTCGGCTACATCGGGCTGCTGCACGGCGCGCTCGTGCCCGACGCGCCGCCGACCGTCCCGCGTTTCATGCGCGTCGACGGCGATCGCCATTTCGTCTATGCGTACGAGCGCGGGCTGTATGAACCGCTCGTCGAACTCGGCGATCAGGTGAAGGCCGGGCAGCCGGCCGCGTGGGTGCATTTCCCCGATACGCCGTTGCGCGAACCGGTGCTGCACCGGTTCAACGGCGATGGCGAGGTGGTGTGCAAGCGGGTGCCCGCGCAGGTACGGCGCGGGGATTGTCTGTTTCAGCTGGCGGAGTTGTCGACGCCGCCACGTGTCATCGAGTGAGGCACCCGACTGACGCGCTCACGACCATCGTACGCCGCCAGTGCGGACACGCTGACCGTCAGTCGGACGACACCGGCGACTCATTCCCCTGCGCAACGCCGGTTACGTATTCAAGGTTCTTCTACTGTTCTGCGCTTTGGCGGCACGGTAGGCCAGCGAATTCTGGCGGAAGTTGAAAGGCATGGAGCAACGCGCATAGCCTCTGAATCGGTTGATCGTGCCGACGGGCGCACCGGTCTTTGAGCTAGCTGGCCCCCGTCCAATGACCGTTTCCAGGTACGAACCCGGGGCCTCAGCGGCTAACCGGGGGCCCTTCCGGCCACTGACCGCCCCCGTCATATAGAATGACGCGCTTTGCCCGTACGCCTATGTGGTTCAAGAATCTCCAGCTTCACCGTCTTCCCGCACCCTGGGCCGTCACCCCCGACCAGATGGAAAAATGGCTGGCGCCTCACGCGTTCCAGCCGGGCAGCAGCGTCGAGATGCAGCGCGCCGGATGGGCGTCGCCGCGTGACGACGGCGCGCTCGTGTATTCGAACAACCGGCAGATGCTGCTGCTGTTTCGTGCCGAAAAGAAACTGCTCCCGGCGTCGGTCGTCAATCAGGTCACCAAGGCACGCGCGCTCGAAGTCGAGGAGCAGCAGGGCTTCAAGGTCGGCCGGAAACAACTGCGCGAACTCAAGGAGCAGGTGACCGACGAACTGCTGCCGCGCGCGTTCAGCATTCGCCGCGATACCCGCGTATGGATCGACACGGCGAATGGCTGGCTCGTCATCGATGCGGCGGCCCAGGCGCTTGCCGACGACGTCCGCAGCCTGCTCGTCAAATCGATCGACCCGTTGCCGCTCGCGGGCGTTCATGTCGCGCGTTCGCCGGTCGCCGCGATGACGGACTGGCTGCTGTCCGGCGAGGCGCCGGGCGGCTTCACCGTCGATCAGGACGCCGAGTTGCGCTCGAGCGGCGAAGGCGGCGCCACGGTGCGATACGTCGGCCACGCGCTGGAAGCGAACGACATGCGCCGGCACATCGAAGCCGGCAAGCAATGCATGCGCCTCGCGATGACGTGGAATGACCGGATCTCGTTCGTGCTGACGCCATCGCTGACGATCAAGCGCGTCACGCCGCTTGACGTGATCAAGGAAGCGGCGGACCCCACCGCGCAGAACGATGATGAACGCTTCGACTCGGATTTCACGCTGATGACGGGTGAACTGGCACGGATGCTGACCAGTCTCGTCGATATCCTGGGTGGCGATCAGCAGGACGCGATTCAGCAGGCGGCAGCGGCCTGAACGCTGTCGTCGTCGATCAGCGCCCCGCGCTGACGCGACGAATCGAGGAGAACCCGTCGCCACCATGGCGGCGGGCCCCGGCCTGGCGCGCACAAGCGTGACGAGCCAGCGCCGAATCGGCATCACCCGTCGGCCACGAAACGACACCATCCCGCCGGTCGTCCAGGCCGTACATCCATCAAACGGGCACGGCTCCCGCCACGCCCGTTCGCCCCACCCCACTCCCCCTGCAAGCCTTCTTCCACCTTCCGCGAAATCCTTATCGAAATTGCTTCGTTCGCCTTTGCCGGCCGCGCCGCTAACGTGTTCAAAACGGCGGCGGCGCGCCGGATGCATCGCACGAAGCACGACAGCCGCCGCCATCACGACAACTGCGTCGCGATAACGGAACAGACCGGACGGGCCGCGTGCCCGCACCCCGCCAGGAACGTCCGCATCGCGCGCCATTCGCGATGCCCATGGCCACGAACGACCGCATCATCGACACGACGCCGCTCGACGTCCGCGCGCAGCCGCTGATCGACGCGCTGATCGACGAGTATTCGACCCGTTACAACGCGTACCGCCCCGACAGCCGCGCGTCGGCCCGCGACGAACTCGCGCGCTATCCGGCCGAACTGTTCGCGCCGCCCGAAGGCGCGTTCGTGCTGCTGCTGCGCGACGGCGAGACGATCGGCGGCGGCGCGTTCAAGCGCTACGACGCGCAGACCGCCGAACTGAAACGCATCTGGACGCGCGCCGACCTGCGCCGCCAGGGCCTCGCGCGACTCATCGTCGAAGCGCTCGAACTGCGCGCCGTGCAACAGGGCTACCGCCGCCTCTACCTGACCACCGGCTTTCGCCAGCCCGAAGCGTGGGCGCTATACGACCGCACCGGCTATACGCGGCTGTTCGATTCGTCGATCGACCCGGAAGCGTATTTCCACCTGCGTTTCGGCAAGGATCTCGTCGATCCGTCGCGCACGTCGACGCTGGCCGACCTGTGGGCGCCCGTGCCCGAACCGGTGCTGCCGCGCTGAGCGCGCGACATCCCGCCTTTCATCTCGCCCTTCCCGCTTTCAACGATTCCACGCTGCCACGACA
>NZ_BCPP01000470.1:0-5436 GCF_016586125.1 Burkholderia sp. E168m23 | reverse complement strand
TCAGTTCCAGGTACGTGACGTGATCGTCGATCCCGACGGCACCGAGCACGTGCGTTTCGACCGGTTCCATGCGGGCCTGCCCGTGATAGGCGGCGACGTGGTCGTCCATTCGAGCAAGGGGCAACTGAAGCAGGCCAGCGTGACCCAGCTCGCGCCGATCAACCTCGCCGGCACGATCGGCAAGGTCGGGAACCGCGCCGTGGTACGCAACGCACCCGACGTGGGCGCGACGCGCGCGAGACACATCGCGGCCGCGCGCTTCAACTCGGACGTGCGCCGCGTCGACGACGCCGAGCTGGTCGTGTTCGCACGCGACGTCACGCCGACGCTGGCCTACGCGGTACGCGTCTACGGCAAGGCAACCGACACGCATGGCGACGCCGTGCTGTACTACGTTGACGCACGCACCGGCACCGTGCTCGACGCACAGGACCTGATCAAGACCGCCGCCGCGACCGGCACCGGCCGCTCGCTGTACTACGGCAACCTGACGCTCACGACGGACCAGACCGGCACGAACGCATACCGGATGCTCGACCCGGGCCGCGGCGGCGGCTCGGTCTACGATGGTCGTGGTCTCAGCTCGGACGAAGTCGAGCAAGCGACCGACCTGCCGATCTTCACGAGCAGCACGAACGTGTGGGGCAACAACACGACCACCGACCGGCAGACCGTCGCGGCAGACATCGACTACGGGCTGGCATTGACTTGGGACTACTACAAGACCACGCACAACCGCAACGGCATCTTCAACGACGGCCGCGGCGTGAAGAGCTACGCGCACGTGGTGTTCAATACCGGCAGCGGCACGACGGGCGCGAACGCGGCATGGCTGTCGTCGCGCGTGATGGCATACGGCGACGGCGAACCTGGCACGCGCCTGCCGAAACCCGTGGTATCGGTCGACGTCGCCGGGCACGAGATGAGCCACGGCGTGACCGAAGCCACCGCCAACCTGAACTATTCGGGTGACGCGGGCGGCCTGAACGAATCGACGTCCGACATCTTCGGCACGCTCGTGAAGTTCTACGCGAACAACCCGAACGATCCCGGCAACTACGTGATCGGTGCACGCGTGGTGAGCGGCGGCCTGCGCAAGATGTACAAGCAGGACCTCGACGGCCGGTCGTTCAGCTGCTACCCGTCCGGCGGCTTCTCGTGGTCGAATCCGCGCCACGATCCGCATTTCTCGTCGGGGGTCGGCAACCGCTTCTTCTATCTGCTGTCGGAAGGCCCATCGGTGCCGTCGACCGACACCGGCCTGTCGAGAGCGCAACTGGTCTGCAACGGCGACACGACCTTCAGCGGGCTGGGTCGCGACAAGGCCGGCAAGATCTGGTACCGGACGCTGACCGTGTACCTGAACGCCAACTCGAGCTATCCGAACGCGCGGCGTGCGTCGATCCAGGCGGCAAACGACCTGTATGGCGCGAACTCGGCCGAAAGCGCGACGGTCGCGCGCGCGTGGAGTGCGGTGGGGGTGAATTGACCGTGTTTGTATGAACGCGTCGCACCCTGGAAGCCGCGTGGCGGGATTTCGCTTCGGAGAAAAGCGATTCGGCCGTAGTCATGCGGCGTTCGGGTGAATGACGGGAAGGTGCCGACCGATCGTCTGCGTATGCAGGCGGTTGGTCGGTGGATCGTGCGTCCTTGCGGTCCGACAGATGAAGGGGCGCCCGACGGGTACGCATTCCATATGCTGCCAGGCGTGCCGCCACCAACGTGGCCGGCGTATTCGCGAATCGTCCGGCCGGACGCTCCGCGTGCTCCCTTCCATCGTATCGACGGCACCGCCCAGGCAACCGGCTTCCTGAGCGAGCCGACAACGCGCTATATTCTGGTCCCAGGCGGAATGACGACGGAAGTCTCCCGCCATCGCCGCCCTTCCCCACGCGCTTCCTCACCCGAGAGAACGATAAAAATGGACCACGCGCAGTATTTCAGCCAAAGCTCGATCCAGGCCGCGAATCTTCGCCTGCACTATCTGTCACAGTTGCTGCGCGAGCAGACGGGCTCGATCGTCCAGTACGGCATCCTGCGCGGTTTTCCGATCGGCTTCAGTCACTGGGCGGAAGTCGCGGTTGGCGGCTATCTGCTCGGCACCTACGAGATCGCCGTTTGCGCGATCCTCGAAGCGCTCGGATCGCCGGAGAAGGTGTTGGTCGACCTCGGCGCCGCCGACGGGATTTTCGGCATCGGCCTGGTCAGGAACAACGTCTTTGCGCGCAGCCTGTGCTTCGAGATGGACGAGCAGCGCCGCCACGCAATCCAGCACCGCGCCGCGGAAATGGGGCTGGCGGACCGCGTCGCGGTCTTCGGCAAGGCCGATCGCGACTTGCCCGCGATTCTGTCGGAGCACGGCGGGTAGCCGGCCGGGCGGGTCATCCTGTGCGATATCGAAGGCGCGGAGTTCGACCTGTTCGACGACGCGCTGCTGGAACAGCTCTCCGGCAGCCACGTGATCATCGAAATCCACGACTTCCTGCTTTCCGACCCGGAGCAGGCCGCACGCGCATTCGACGAATTGAGCCAGCGTGCGGGCAAGTACTTCAACGTGTACGAGATCCGCGACGGGCTGCGCGACATTCGCAACATCCCGTTGCTGCGACACTGGTCGGACTGGGACGCATGGCTGATGTGCGTGGAGGCGCGCTACCGGATGATGCGGTGGCTTTGGCTCGAGCCGAAAAGCCAGCCGCGACGCGCCGATCAGGACATCGATCGCCTGATCCTCGACTACCAGCGGCGGATTTTCGCCGTTTGACGAACGCGAACCGGCACATATCGAGCGACCCCGCCCGCACCTCCCGTTTCACCGCATCACCCCGCCGCAACCAGCGGATTGAACGACGTGTCCCAGAACGGCGCGACATGGGCCGGCCCGTCCAGCACGCCGATGCGGGCAAACACGTCCGCGACCTGCTGGTGCTGCGCGACCACGTCGGGCGTCACCGGCAGCAGCGCGAAGTCTTCGCTGCGCTGGTCGAACATCGCGACGAGATCGGCAACCGGCACACGCGTCTCGCGATTCTGCGCGAGCGCATAGTCGCGGAAATGCCCGTTCGCCCACGCATACGCACGTCGAAACCGCAGCAGCAGATCGCCCGTCGCCGCGCGGCGACGCGCATCGTCGAGCGTGCGCGGATTCGCGTACACCGGAAAATTGCCCGACAGATACCCCTTCCCCGTCTTCAGCACACGGGCGTCGTAGCGATTGCGCGCGAGCTGGCCGTTGTAGCCGTAGATCGCCCACGCATCGATGTCGCCGCGATCGTACGCGGACAGCCCGTCGGTCGGCGACAGGTTGATCGGCTGGATGTCGTCGAAGGTCAGGCCGGCTTCCGCCAGCTGTCGATACAGGAAATAGTGCGACGTCGTCGCGCGCACGTAGCCGACGCGCTTGCCCTTCAGATCCGCGATGCCGCGGATCGGCGTGTCCTTGCGCGCGAGCGTGACCTGGTTGTTCAGGTCTTCGCGCACGCGCGAGATGAATCGCACGTTGGCCTTCTGGCGCGCGGCGAACACGGCCGGAATTTCGCTACCCGAACCGATATCGAGCGCGTCCGCGTTGAGTGCCTCGATATGCAGCACGCCGTTGTTCAGTTCGCGCCAGTCGATCCGGTACGGCATGTCGGCGAGCCCGGCCGCCTGCAACAGCGCGCGCCAACCGCCCTTGTAGGTCGCGACGCGCAACGTCGTGCCGGCCAGATCGGCGTCGGCGGCCGGCGCGGCGAACGCGGCCAATGGGTGCGCCGCGATGGCGGCGCCGGCAAGCAGCAGGCGGCGACGTGCCGCCGACATTGACGACATCGGATGCTCCTGTCGATCGGATGAGAAGGAAGTGAAACCGTCGCGTCAATGCAGCGCCGGAAAACCGTGGCGCTCGGCCAGCAGTTCGAGGATGCGGCGCGCGTCGGTGACGAAGCGCACGTCGCCGAGCGTCTGCGCGTCGTCCGGCGCGGGCTGGTCGCGGCCCAGCACGAGCACCGGCAGGCCCTGATGGGCGTCGTCGAGCGCGTCGATCACCGCGGGCCGCGGCCGCTCGAAGCCGACGCGCTTCACGTCGAGGCGCGCGGCGAGATCCGGCGCGCTCGCCAACAACCCCTCGATCGGCAAGCCATGCGGACAGACGAAGCGCTGGCCCGGATGCTTCGGATCGGCAAAGCCCGGTTCCAGCAGAAACAGTACATCGCGACTCATGTCGAACGGCTCCTTTCTCGTTGATCGATCCAGTCGGGAAGCGCGCGCGCCTGTGCGCCCTGCCGTTCCCGAGGCATGCCCGGCCAGCGCCGGATGCCAGACTGTACCGGCGCACCTCGCTCGGCCCTACCAACGTTTTGCGGAATCGATATGCGAACGCGCATAGCGCAACCGCCGATCGTCGCCTAGCGGTCCGTTGCGTAAACGCATCGTCATGCGAACGACGGATATTGCGGACATCGAATGATTTCATCGATCGATATGACCGTGCATGATCGTTTCCAGCGGGCGACGTTCGCGGTCCGCGCGATGCGTTCGCCGCAGCAGGCGCGCCGGATGCGATCGCGACACACCCGTCGGGCCGACGGCAACGCACATTACAAATCGGCCGCGCCGCGATTTACAAACCACGGATCGGCCGTTCATCGGCGCGTCGGTCGTCAATAGCATCGTGATCCTCGCAAACGTACTGATAAAAACAGAGGATGGTCATGATCAAAAAAACGGTGGTACTGGGTTTGGTGTCGATCGGTTCGGTCAGCGCGCAGGCGCAGAGTTCGGTGACGTTGTACGGCGTGGTCGACGCCGGCATCGCGTACACGAACAACCAGGGCGGCGCGAGCAACATCCAGCAGACGAGCGGCAAGCTGAGCGGCAGCCGCTGGGGCCTGAAAGGCGCGGAAGATCTCGGCGGCGGCCTGCAGGCGGTCTTCACGCTGGAAAGCGGGTTCCGGCCGAGCGACGGCGGGCTCGGCCAGGGCGGCCGCCTGTTCGGCCGGTCCGCGTACGTGGGCCTCGGCCAGAAAGGCCTCGGCACGCTGACGTTCGGCCGTCAGTACGAGCCGATCACCGATCTCGTCGCGCAGTATTCGGGAGCGGGTTTCTGGTCGCCGGCCACGCACGTGGGCGACAACGACAACCTGAACCAGAGCTTCCGGCTGAACAACGCGGTGAAGTTCCGCAGCGACACGATCGCCGGCTTCACCGCCGACCTGCTCTATGCGTTCAGCAACCAGGCCAATGGCGGCGCGGGCACTGGATTCTCGAACAACAACGCGTGGGGTGCATCGGCGAACTACGTGAACGGCCCGCTGTCGATCGGCGGCGGCTATGTGCGGTTCAATCATCCGAATGCGGCGTCGAATACCAGCGGCGCGGTGGGCGGCGCAACCTCGACCACCGGCAACGACTACAGCGGCGCGTTCTTCTACGGGCTGAACGGCGGCGTGCTGAAGC
>NZ_BCPP01000469.1:0-5436 GCF_016586125.1 Burkholderia sp. E168m23 | reverse complement strand
CCTCTGCTCAATCGACTTCAGGTAAATTACCGACCGAACACCCCCATCATTCCCCATTTCGCCCCGGAGCTGCCTTCGATGCAGGATCATCCTCTCCCGCTCGACCTGTCCGGCCTTGCGCCCAGCCTGTACGCGCAGGGCACCGAGGAGGGCATCCTGTCGCGCCTGATGGAGCGGATCGCGCCGACCAACCGCTTCTGCGTCGATATCGGCGCGAGCGACGGCCTGCGCAACAGCAATACGGCACGGCTGCTGCGCGAACAGGATTGGGCCGGCGTACTGGTGGAAGGCAGCGCATACCGGTTCGGCAAGCTCGCCGCGCACTACGCTGGCGTGGCGCGTGTCCGCCTGCACCACGATCGCGTCCAGCCCGACACGGTCGACCCACTGCTCGTCGACGCGAACGTACCGACCGACTTCGACCTGCTGTCGATCGACATCGACGGTAACGATTACTGGGTATGGCGCGGCCTGCAAGCGTTCCAGCCGCGCATCGTCGTGATCGAATACAACCCGTACTACACGCCGCCCGAGCGCTGGGTCATGTGCTTCAATCCGGACCACGAATGGGACGGCTCGACTTATTACGGCGCGAGCCTCGAATCGCTCGTGCATCTTGCCAGGCAGAAGGGCTATGAGCTCGTTTGCTGCGACGACATGGGCAACAATGCGTTCTTCGTGCGACGCGATCTGTACCCGCTGCTCGGCATCGCGAACAACGATCCGTCGGTGTTGTTCCGACCGGCGATGTACAAGCTGCGCTACGTCGGACACAACACGTTCCTGACTGGTCATCCGTATCGGCACGGGCCGGCCGAGCACATCTGAATGAATTCGCTCGCCGTCACCTTCGACGAGATTCGCGACGCCTACGAGCTCGGTTGTGGCGGGCTGCCGACGCAAGTGAGCGAACGGGTGTGGCATCTGCCGACCAGCAGCGGCGCGGGCGTGGCGGTCAAACTCTATGCACTCGAACACCGTGCGCGCGCAGTCAAGGAAACCGCCGTCCTCGCGCATCTGAAAACGCACGGCGATACGCGCGTCCATGTGCAGACGCTGAAGCGCACGCGATCCGGCGCATCGCTGTGGTCAGGACAAAATTCTCACGCGATGCTGACGCGCTGGGAAGCCGGGCAATTCAAAACCTACGATAGGTTCTCGCCAACCGAATGGGATGCGCTCGGCGCGAGTCTGGCCGCGTTGCACCTGAGCCTCGAACAATTGCATTTGCCGTCGGTCGATACGATCCGCGCGCGGCTGACGTCGATCGATGCGGACGCGGTACGCCGCAGCCTGCTGGGTGCACTCAATCGAGCGGATGCGAACGTCACCGGTGCCGCGAATCTGCGCCGCTACGTCGATCTCGCGCTGCGTATGCTCGACCGCTACTATCCGGGCAGCATCGATGCGTTTCCCGCCGACGATCCGCAGCACCCGATCCACAACGACTACAACCAGTTCAACTATCTGTTCACGGGTACGCTGCCGCCGCTGATCCTCGACTGGGAAGCGTCGATCGGCGCACCGCGCGAATACGAGCTAGTGCGCTGCCTGAATCATTTGCCGCTGGAAGCACCGCACCTCGCGCAAGCGTTCGTGCATGCGTACCAGCGGGTGCGGCCCGTGAATCCGGCGTACATCGCGTGGGCGGTCGATGCCGCCTGCTTGCAACACGCGCTCAAGCTCTGGATCGTGCAGGGCTGGCTCGACGATCCATCGCGCTTCGCATCGCATCTGAACGGTGCGGTGACGATGGCGTCGGCGATGGTGAACGCGCGTGACCGTCTAGTAGATTTCTTTTCCCGCTGCATGGAAACAGGAAGTTGATGTGAGTGCGAATCCGAACGAGATCCCGAATCCGCCGCCGCCCGGCGAGCGGCAGCACGTGTTTCCGCCGCCGCTGGATCGCGATTACCGCGTCGAGGACGGGCGTATCCAGACGCGCTCGCTGGAAGCGCATATCGTCGATCACTGCAATCTGACCTGCGCGGAATGCTGCTCGCTGTCACCGCTGTTGCCCGAGTGGCATGCGAGCCCCGAATCGATCGAAGCCGATCTGCGCAAGGCCGCGAAAGTGTTGCGCCCGCGCATGTTCAAGCTGGTCGGCGGCGAGCCGTTGCTGCATCCGGCGCTCGTTGAAATGATCGAGCGCGTACGCGCGACCGGCATCGCGCCCGTGATCTCGGTCACGACGAACGGCCTGAAACTCGCCGAGATGCCCGACGCGTTCTGGCAAGCGGTGGATGCGCTGACGATCTCGCGCTATCCGAAGCCGGCGCTTTCCGCCGACCTGGTCGCGCATGTCGAGCGCCAGGCGGCGCGCTTCGACGTGCGTCTGAACTGGAAGGTGCAGGACGTGTTCACGACGATGAACCGCGCCCAGCCCGGCACGGATCGCGACGAAGCCCGGCGCCTGTATCACGATTGCTGGATTCGCGAGCGCTGCCATATGATTCGCGACGGCATGTTCTACACGTGCACGCGTCCCGCGCATTTCCATACGCTGTACAAGGGCGACAAGGATTTTCAGGCCGACGGCCTGCCGCTGCGCGACGACGCGGGCATGCTCGACGCGATGCTCGCCTATCTGCAACGCGAGACGCCGCTCGAAGCGTGCCTGCATTGCCAGGGCGGCAGCGCGCCGGTGGCGCCCCATCGCATCCTCAAACGCATTGAAGTGGACACCTTGAAGGCTCGTTATCCATGATCGTCGGTACGCGCGACCCGTTCGGTTTCGATCGTCTGCACTACCATCCGCGCAGCGGCGTGTCGGCGTCCGGTATCCGCGCGGTATTGCGGGCGTCGGGGCAACCGGCCGGCGCGCCGGACACGGCCGCCATCGCGGGCTATCTGAGCGGCGAGCGTCTGGTCGGGCGCACCGTGCTGCGCGACGTGCTCGCGGTGCCGCCCGGCCACGCACTGAGCCGGTCGCCGCAAGGACTGACGGCGCAACCGGCGCCCGAGCGGCCGCAGCAAGCCGATCTCGACACCGTACTGCGCGTGTCGCTGAAACGTGCGCTCGACAGCGGCAAGCGCGTCGCGCTGGCGCTGAGCGGTGGGCTCGATTCGGCGCTGCTGCTTGCGTTGTTGCGCGAGCTCGGCGCATTGCGGCACGTGACCGCCTACATTCTCGCGACCGACATGCCCGACTACTGCGAACTCGACGCGGCGCTCGAACTTGCCACGCAGATGCAGGCGAACGTGAAGATCGTGCGCGCAAACGAGGCCGATTTCATCGCGTCGCTGCCGAGAACGACGTACGCGGTCGAGGAACCGATGTTCAACCTGCATCCGGTCGCGAAGCTGCTGCTGGCCGACGCGATGGCGGCGGACGGCGTCGAAGTGGCGATTACCGGCGACGGCGCGGATCAGGTATTGCGCCGCGACGTATCGGCCAACTATCTGCCGCTGTGCCACGCGTTGTTCGACGAGGCGTCGGTCGAGCTGCATCCGCCGTTCGTGGATGCGGCCGTCGTCGCGCATCTGACCAGCCTCGCGCCCGACCCGAACAAGCAGTGCCTGCGCGAGCTCGGTGCGCGCCTGAACCTGCCGGAGCGTCTCGTGCACGGCCCCAAGCGCGGCCGGCTCGCGCCGGCGATGGATCTCGCGACGCTGCTCGATCGCGACCGCACGCATGCACTGGCCGACGCGCTCGGCCTCGCTGCGCCGACGCTGCAGGCGGATACCGAACGCGTGCTGTGGACGACGCTGACGCTGCTTCTCGACCATCTCGATCGCCTTCATTCCGATGCCGCGCATCGCCCAACCTGAGCCGTTCATGAAACGCATCCTGTTCTGCGTGGTGCCCGAGAAGGGCCACGTCAATCCGTGCATCGGCCCGGCCCAGCATCTGCGCGCCGCCGGCTGCGACGTCGCGTTCTATGCGCCGGCCGACATCAGCGAACAGCTCGACGGCGCCGGCGACTTCGCGTTCGTCGGGCCGCGCGAGACGCCCGAGCGCCACGACCTGTCGCGCGGCGCGAGTTTCGCCGCGAACATTCGCGACGCCGACTGGCTGCGGCACTGGATCCGCACGTTGCTGATCGACCTCGCGCCCGCGCAGGTGGACGGCATCCGAGCAGTGCTGCGCGACTGGCGGCCCGACGTGGTCGTGATCGACCCGCTGCTCTATGCCGCGGCGATCGCGGCCGAGCTGGAAGGGCTGCCGTGGGTTTCGATGTCCAATTCGCTGAATCCGGTGCTGCCGGACGATCTCGATTCGGAACTGCTGCGCACGGTGCGCTGGCTCGAACCGGAACGTACGCGGCTGTTCGCGCGCTACGGCCTCGACGCGCGCTTTCGCGGTTGCGACGTGCTGTCGCCGCACCTGACGCTCGCGTTCACGACCGACGCGCTGGTGGGCGCGCCGCCGCCCGGTGTCGAACTGGTCGGCCCGGCGATGCCGTCGGGCCCGCGCGGTGACGAGACGGCGTTCCCGTGGGAACGCGTCGACGCGGATCGCCCGCTCGTCTACATGTCGCTCGGCAGCCAGCTTTACTACCACCCGGAGGTGTTCGCGAAGGTGATCGACGCGACGCGCGCGACCCCGGCGCAATTGGTGCTGTCGGTGGGCGAACTGGTCGATTCGGATCTGCTGCCGACCGGCGACGAACGCGTGCTCGCGGTGCGTTACGCGCCGCAACTGGCGTTGCTGCGGCGCACGCACGCGTTCGTCAGCCACGGCGGCGCGAATTCGTTGATGGAGTCGCTCGCGTGCGGCGTGCCGATGCTGCTGTCGCCGTTCTGCAACGACCAGTTCCATTCGGCGCATTTCGTCGAGCGGGCCGGCGCGGGTTGCGTGCTCGATCTGCAGCAGGCCGGCGTTACGGACATTACGGATGCGCTCGAACGCCTGTTACGCGCCGGACCGTTGCGCGAGCAGGCGGCACGGATTCGCGACAGCTATGCCGCGTGCGATGGCTCCGCGCAAGCCGCGCGCCTGATCAGCGCACTCGCTTCAGGAAGCCGCCTGGCGACAGCGTCATGAGCACGCGGTCCTCGATGTCGTGGTCGATTTCGAAGCGGTCGTCGCGGGCGAGAAATTCACGGGCGGCCGTGGCAGGATTGTTGCCGCGGCCGTACGGCTTGCCGTCGAACATCGATTCGGGCAGGTACTCCATGATGGTGTCCATCACGATCGCGTAGCTGCCGGGCGTCACGAACGGCGCATAGCATTCGAGCTCGCGCAGCACGTGCGCGTGCGTATGCGTGAGATCGAGGATCGCCATCACGCGTGCGTCGTCGTCGATCTGCGCGCGCACCGATGCGAGCGTGTCGGCCGCGCACGATTCGCCTTCGATCAGCACCATGCGATGGGCGAGCCGGTGCGATTGCAGGCGCTGGCGGACCTCGTCGCGCAGGTGCGGCTCGATCGCGACGACGCGGCCCGGGGTACCGGCCAGATCGAGCATCGACGCGGTGAACACCACGCCGCCG
>NZ_BCPP01000468.1:0-5452 GCF_016586125.1 Burkholderia sp. E168m23 | reverse complement strand
GGTGACCGGCGCCGCCGAATGGGTCGTCGCATCCAGCACCATGTCGACGACACCCTCGACGTGGCGATCGACCGGCGCCAGCGCGCCGATATCGACGCCGAGCCGGCGCGCGATCGACGACCGGACCGATGCGACATTCAGGTTCTCGCCCTCGATCGCGCTGGTCTTCACGACGTCGTCCGTCAGCGCGGCCAGGCTCGCCTCGTCGCGCAACGCCAGCCCGACATCCGCCAGCCGCCCGGCCAGCATGCCTTGCGCACGGCTGACGTCGGCGAGCGGCGTGGCGAGGGCCGGGAGGTCGAAACGCCATGCCGGCCAGTCGGCCGCTTCCCAGATAAAGGTGTAATCTCCGCTCATCATGCGGAGATTATCCGCTCATTCGCCGCGCGACTCAACAATCTCCGCAAAATGTGCGGATATTAATCACCCCATTCACCGCAAAGCGGCCGGCTACCGTACCCGGCCCGCCCCGTTCCCGCCCGTGGGCGCCGGCTCCCCGAGCCGCTCCGCGAGAAACCCGATGAACGTGCGCAGCGTGACGAACCCTTCCCGGTGCTGCGGAAACACCGCATTGAGCGTGATCGGCGGCGGCACGTACGCGTCGAGCACCGGCACGAGCGCGCCGCTGTCGAGCGCCGCGCCGACGATGAAGTGCGGCAGCAGCGCGATGCCGAGCCCCGCGATCGCGGCGTCGCGCACCACTTCGCCGTTGTTCGCGACGAGCGGCCCCTGCACGTCGAACGTCCGCACTGCACCGTCGACGCGGAACTCCCAGCCGACCCGCCGCTCGCGCCCGTACAGCACACAGGTGTGGCCGGCGAGATCGGCCGGCGTCTGCGGCGTGCCGTGCCGCTTCAGGTAGGCGGGGCTCGCGCACGCGATCATCCGCCACGCGCCGAGCGGACGCGCGATCAACGTGGAATCCTCGAGCGAGCCGATCCGCAGCACGAGGTCGAAGCCCTCGCCGATCAGGTCGACGCGCCGGTCGGTCAGGTCGAGGTTCAGCCGCACGGCCGGGTGCGCGGACAGGAATTCGGCGATCAGCGGCGACACGTGCGTGATCCCGAACGACAGCGGCGCGCTGATCTTCAGCGAGCCATGCAGCTCGGTGCTGCGTACCGACATCGCCTGCTCGGCGTCGGCGATCTCCGCGAGGATGCGCTGCGCGCGCACGTAGAACTCCTGCCCCGATTCGGTCACCGCCAGATTGCGGGTATTCCGGTGCAGCAGCCGGACACCGAGCGACGCCTCCAGCGCCATCGTGCGCCGGCTGACGAACTGCTTGGACAGCATCAGCTGATCGGCCGCCGCCGTGAAGCTGCCGGCGTCCACGGTCGCGACGAAGATCCTCAGGTCGTTGATTTCCATATTGTCCACTCCATGGCGACAGTCATTATCTCTACAGCGATTTATTTGTCAAATAGATTGACCTAAGATTCATCTCAACGAACGGCCGGTCTCACTTCCGAGGTCCGGCGACTTCAAGGACAAAAAATCATGATCGATATCCGTGCAGCAAACCAACGTGGCCGTGCGGAGCATGGCTGGCTCAGCTCCCGTCATACGTTTTCGTTCGCGAATTACTACGATCCGAAGCAAGTCGGCTTCTCCGACCTGCTCGTGATCAACGACGACCGCGTCGCCCCGGGCCGCGGCTTCGGCACGCACCCGCACCGCGACATGGAAATCCTGTCGTACGTGCTCGACGGCGCGCTCGAACACAAGGACTCGATGGGCACCGGTTCGGTGATCGTGCCGGGCGACGTGCAACTGATGAGCGCGGGCACGGGCGTGCGCCACAGCGAGTTCAACCACTCGCAGGACACGCCGGTCCACTTCCTGCAGATCTGGGTCGGGCCGGCCGAAAAGGGTGCCGAGCCGCGCTATCAGCAGACCAATGTCGCGGCCGACGACAAGCGCGGCAAGCTCGCCCTCGTCGTGTCGCCGAACGGCGATGCCGGTTCGCTGAAGATCCGGCAGGACACCCGGATTTACGCGGGCCTGTTCGACGGCGACGAAAGCACGACGCTGGAACTTGATCCGAGCCGTTTTGCTTACGTCCACGTGGCACGCGGCAGCGTGACGGTCAACGGCGTGACACTCGGCGAAGGCGACGGCGCGCGCATCCGCGGCGAACAGGCACTGACGATCGCCGACGGCAAGGATGCCGAAGTGCTGGTGTTCGACCTGCGTCCGGTCGAAGTGACGGCCGAATGGGCGTGACGCCCGTTCGGGAAACCGGGCCCCGCTGAGGCGGGGCCCTTTTAATCGGAGATTCGCAACATGGCCAAGGTTCTCGTTCTTTACTACTCGTCCTACGGGCACGTCGAAACGATGGCGCAGCACATCGTGGAGGGCGCGAAATCGGTGCCCGGCGTCGAGGTCACGCTCAAGCGCGTGCCGGAAACGATCCCCGTCGATCAGGCCCGCGCGATCGGCGTGAAGGTCGACCAGGCCGCACCGGTCGCCACGGTGGACGAACTCGCCGACTACGATGCGATCATCTTCGGCACGCCGACCCGCTTCGGCAACATGGCCGGCCAGATGCGCACGTTCCTCGACCAGACCGGCGGCCTGTGGATGAAAGGCGCGCTCGTCGGCAAGATCGGCAGCGTGTTCGCGTCGACCGGCACGCAGCACGGCGGCCAGGAAACGACGATCACGTCGTTCCACACGACGCTGCTGCATCACGGGATGGTGATCGTGGGTGTGCCGTATGCGTGCAGCGGGCTCGTCAACATGAGCGAAATCACCGGCGGCACGCCGTATGGCGCGACCACGCTCGCCGGCGCGGACGGCAGCCGCCAGCCGAGCGCGAACGAGCTCGACATCGCGCGCTACCAGGGCAAGCACGTCGCGGAACTCGCGAGCAAGCTCGCGTCGTAACGCGGGGGCCTCGCCCCTCGCTGCCCCGCAGTTGTGCAGTTCCGCACATGAACGAACGGCGCCGGTTCAACCGGCGCCGTTCGTGCTGTGCAACGCTGTCGACCGTTACTGGCCCGACGCCGGCGCGGCCGGCGCCGCCTTCGTCGCGGGCGCCTTCTGCACGGCGTTCTGCGGATAGTTGCTCTGGTCGCCGGTCAACCGGTAGCCGCTGCCGGTGCCGATCGCCTTCAGGTCCGACGCGTGCCGCGCGCGGGCCGCCTTGCGCGCCGCCTTCTTCTGCGCCTTGTCGAGCTGCTTCTGCGCCGGCGCGGACGCCGGGTCCTGCGCGTATGCCGCCGGCGCGGCGGTCAACGACAGACCGAACGACGCCGCTACTGCTACTGCCACCGAAACCACGCGAGACTGCTTCATGACCGATCTCCTTGTCGATTGTTGAGTGTGGGTCGGACACCGGCGCGCACGCGACGGCCTGCGACAACGGCACCGATGCAACGTTAGCCGATCGCCGCGCAAATGTCCGTGTGCGTTCCTGAATTGTCCTGATAACGTCACCGATACATGCGCGCCGGGGGCGTCGTCCTTTCGGCATGCCGGCCGCGCCATCAGGGAAACCGATACCCGGGCGGCGTGGGCCGGCGCTCAGATCCAGCGCGACAGCACCGGCAGCAGGATCGGCACGACGAACGCCGTCAGCACGCCGTTCAGCCCCATCCCGAGCCCGGCGAACGCGCCGGCTTCCTCGCTGACCTGGAACGCGCGCGCGGTGCCGATCCCGTGCGACGCGACGCCGAGCGCGAAACCGCGCACGGCCGGCTCGTCGATCCGCAGCAGGTTGAGAATCCCGCGCGCACACACCGCGCCGAAAATCCCGGTCGAGATCACGAGCACGGCCGTGAGCGACGGAATGCCGCCGATCTCCGCGGCGACGGCCATCGCGATCGGCGTCGTCGCCGATTTCGGCGCGAGCGACGCGATCGTCTGATGGGACGCCCCGAACAGCGCGGCGATACCGACCGCCGACACGATCGCGGTCAGCGAACCCGCGAGCAGGCCGACGAGCAGCGGCAACGCGGTGCGCCGCAGCTTCGACCACTGGCGGTACAGCGGCAGTGCGAGCGCGACGGTCGCCGGGCCGAGCAGGAAGTGGACGAACTGCGCGCCTTCGAAATACGTGGGATACGGCGTATGCGTGAGCGTCAGCAGCACGACGATCACCGCGACCGCGATCAGCACCGGATTCGCCAGCGGATTGAAACGCGCCCGCGCATAGACGGCCTGCGCGAACAGATACGCGACCAGCGTGATGGTCAGGCCGAGCAGCGGGCTCGCGGCAAGATAGACCCAGATCGCGCCGAGCTTCGGGAACGCCGTCATTGCGCGCCCTCCGCGGTGCCGCCCGCGCGGCGCTGGCGCCGCAGCAGCGCGCGCGTGACGAGCGCCGTCACCGCGATCGCGAGCGTGGTGCTGACGGCCAGCGCGACGACGACCGCGACCGCGTCGCCGCGCACACGGTCGGCCGACACCATGATGCCGACGCCGGCCGGCACGAACAGCAGCGACAGGTGACGCAGCAGCTCGAGCGCGGTCGGCTCGATCGCATCGGCGACCTGCGGGCGCAGCATCACGAAGCCGAACAGCAGCAGCATGCCGATCACGGGGCCCGGCACCGGCAGGCCAAACAGATAGGACACGCCTTCCCCGAGACACTGGAAGATCAGCAAGACCGCGAATGCCTGCAACATGAACCGCTTCTCCCGAACGTGGCCGCGCGAACGGGCAGCCGCGCGGCCGATGAGCCAGCGGCGTGCGACGCCGGCGTGGACGATACGCGCGATCGTACCAACAATGACGGCGGGCGGGCGCGATCGCCATTCAACCGTTTCGCCCTGACCCGCTGCCGGGCCGGAACCAAACGCCCTCACGCAAAAACGGCGGGCACCTGCCCGCCGTCCTGTCGTTCAGGGTCGAACGACCGCCGATCGCGTTACTTCAGCCGCGTCGCGATTTCATTGGCCATCGCCTTCGTCGCGGCCTTCGTCGGCGCATCGTCGGCCAGCGCGTTCAGCAAGCCGAAATCATGGATCGTGCCGTCGTAGCGCGTGGTCGTCGCATCCACGCCGGCCGCGTCGAGCTTGCGGCCATACGCTTCGCCTTCGTCACGCAGCACGTCGAACTGCGCGACCTGGATCAGCGCGGGCGGCAAACCCTTCAGCTGCGCGACGCTCGCCCGCAGCGGCGACGCGTAGATCTCGTTGCGTTGCGCTTCGTTCTTCGTATAGGCGTCCCAGAACCACTTCATCATCGGCCGCGTCAGGAAGTGGCCTTGCTGATACGCGTTGTACGAACCCGTGTTGAAGTTGTGGTCCGTGACCGGCCACATCAGCCCCTGGAAGCGGATCGCGGGGCCGCCCTTGTCCTTCGCCATCAGCGCGACGACAGCCGACATGTTGCCGCCGACGCTGTTGCCGACCACCGCGAGGCGGCTGCCGTCGACGCCGATCTCCGCGCCGTGCGCGGCCACCCATTTCGTCGTCGCATACGCCTGGTTGATCGCGACCGGGTAACG
>NZ_BCPP01000467.1:0-5463 GCF_016586125.1 Burkholderia sp. E168m23 | reverse complement strand
CGCTTGGCCCCGAAGGCTTGTCCAAAGCCATCGTCGTGGTCGCACCGGCGGATGAATCCCCACTGATGCGTTTGATGGCGACCGAGCTGTGCCACGCGGTTGCCACACACTTTCGCGATGCCGGCAACGATGTGCTGCTGATGATCGATTCCCTCACGCGTTACGCGATGGCGCAGCGGGAAATCGCGCTGGCGCTGGGCGAGCCGCCGGCCACGCGCGGTTATCCGCCCTCGGTGTTCGGCATGTTGCCACGTTTGGTGGAGCGCGCGGGCAACGGCGAAGGTGTTGGCAGCATGAGTGCCATCTACACCGTGTTGGCTGAAGGCGACGACGAACAGGACCCCGTGGTCGACACGGCGCGTGCGATTCTCGATGGTCACATCATGCTGTCGCGCGATCTCGCCTCCCAGGGGCATTACCCGGCGATCGACGTGCTGCGCTCGGTCAGCCGCTGCATGTCGCTCGTGGCGCCGCGCGAGCAGATCGACGCGGTACGCAAGGTCAAGCAAATGATGTCTCGCTACGCCAATGTTCGCGATCTGATCCCGCTGGGCGGCTACGTGGCCGGCGCGGATCTCGTTACCGATCACGCCGTGAAGATGCACGACCGGATCGAAGCCTTCCTGTGTCAGGCGCAGGACGAGGTCGCGCCGCGCCAGGCGACGCTGGATATTCTGGCGGAGATTGCCGCATGAACGCCCGACATGTCGTTGCCGGACTATCGCAACTCGTTGCGATGCGTGCGAAGGAAGTGGATCGGCTCGAAGTCGATGTCGCCGCGCGCGACGCGGAAGGCGCTCGCTATCGCCATCATATTTCGCAAATGACTTTGCTGATGCAAAGCGTCGACACCGGTACGCACGTACATCCCGAGCAAGCAATGAACGGCGCGCGCTATCGCTCCGCGCTCGCCAATCTGATTCATCGGCACGAGCGTCAATTGGCAAAGCACGAGGCATTGGTCGCGGGCTTGCGCGCGGATTTGTGCCACGCACGCCTGCGTTACGAGCAGATCGATCGAGTTCGCAGCAAGAAGCTTGGCGCGCTCGAACTCGAGAAGCGCGCACGCGATCGCAAACTCGAAGACCAGCAGGCATCCCAGGCATGGCTGCGCAGGCGGCTGTCGCAGCAACGTTCGATATCCAACCCATTCTGATCAAGCGAGGACGCCATGTTCGGCAGTATTGGAGACCCAGTGGCAAGCGCCAAGGCGCTTACCGAAAAGTACATGCAGAATGCAGTTCAGCGCCTGAAAAGCCAGAAAGCGGGCAACGCGGTTGCCCAGGCCGGGCTTACCCGGTTACAAGGCGCGTTGAGTTCGTTTCAGACCGCGTTGAAGGCCTTATCCGGTGTTGGTGGCATCGTCAAACAAAAGGCTTCGCTGTCGAACCAGGCGCTAGGCGAAGCCACGGCGGCTGCCAGTGCGCAGCCCGGTCGTTACGCGTTCTTCGTCAAGCAGCTTGCGTCGGCGCATCAGGTGGCTTTCAAGGGCCTCTCGTCATACGGTGCCAAGGATGCGGGCACACTCGGAATCGCACTCGCGAACGGCGAATCGTTCAAGGTGGACCTATCGGCGGCCAACGCGGACGCGAGCGGCAACGTGTCGCCGGCCGAACTGGCTCGTGCGATCAATCAGGCCGCCGGCAACAAGGGCAAGGTATCTGCGTCGATCGTCACGATCGAAGATGAGCAGCGTCTCGTGCTGACCTCAGGCGGGACCGGCGAGGCCGGTGCGATTTCGCTCGACACCGGCGGCAGCCGCGATGCAGCGCTATCTGCGGTTCTGTCGGGTACGCCAGACGAACTGTCGATGGCACGAGACGCCATATTCAAACTTGGCGGGGAGAGCGGTGTCGACATCAAGCAGTCCAGCAACACTTTCACCGGCATTCAGGGCGTGTCCGTCACGTTCAAGCAGTCGATGGTCCAAGATGACGCACCGTTGTTGCTCGATATCAAGCTCGACCAAGGCGGCACGGCCGACGCCGTGCAGGCGTTTGTCGATGCATATAACAAAGCAATGGGTGTCCTGTCCGAGTTGACGAAGGTCAACCCTGACGATCCGTCAAGCGCAGGGCCGTTCGTCGGCGATGCCGGTGTGCGCAACCTCCAACTGCGGATGAACGCGCTGTTGCGCGCCACAGTGGGCGAGAAACGGATGTTGGACTACGGCATCTCGGCGGATCGTACCGGCAAACTGTCGCTCGATACGGGCAAGCTGAACGCCGGGCTGACCAAGAACCCGAACGGCCTCGACGCTCTGTTTGCCGATCCTCAGAAGGGCATCGTCGCGCGCATGGACGCCTACCTGAAGACATGGACCTCGTCCGTCGACGGTCAGGTCAAGCGTCGTCAGGAGTCCGTTGAGCTTGTTGAGCAATCGTTAAAGAAAAAGGAGCGCTCGCTCGAAGTGCAATACCGTCAGGTCTATGACCGATATCTGACCCAGTTCACGCGTGTGGCGGAGCTGCAGAAGCGGATGGAATACACGAAGCAGTTGCTCGACGACCTCCTTGGCGGACACAAGAAATGACGACCCGACATGGTTATGGCAGTTACCAGACGACGAACCTGGCGAGTCAGGCGGCAAGCGCGTCGCCGGTGCGGTTGGTGATTGTGCTGATGGATGGCCTGCTCGACGAGATGGCGCGCGCGCGCGCCCATATCGAAGCTGGACGCTACGAAGAGAAGGGCAACAGCCTGAACAAGTGCATCGGCATGCTGCATGGTCTGACCAGTGCACTCGATTTCGACGTCGGCAACGAGGTCGTCGTCAACCTTGCCCGGCTGTACGAGTACTGCACGGTACGCCTGAATGAAGCCGGACTCACTCTGGATCCGCTCCTTATCGATGAAGTCTCGATGCTGATTCGCACGCTGCGCGCGGCGTGGGAAGGCGTCGATCAACGATTCGGATGATAGACCATGGACCAGAGCGACTATGTGCTACGACTTGCAATGCGCGTACGACAAGCGATTGCGAAGTGCGATTTCGACGCGCTGGTGTGCTTGAGCGTCGAAGTACACGATATCGTGAGCAACATGGCAACCGGAACGGCGTTGACCGCTGCCGAGCTGGAAGCACTGAGACTTCTGACGATCGCGCACCGCGTCGCTATTTCGTTATTGGAAATTGAAGCCGAACGGCTGATCGAGGCGATGAACGATCTCAATGATCGCCGCGAAGTCTGGCAGGCCTATGCAGTTCAAGGGAGCCAGCAATGATGAGCGGTCTTTCGGCAATGGCCGACCTTGCGCCGGCAACGGCAGCCGACGGTAGCGCCGTGCTGGCTGCAGTGCTCGGCGTGCAGCCATCCGTGTTAACCGATGATTTCGAGTCCTTGCTGGTGGAAGGCTCCGGACTGGACGACGGCACGGACGCTACGGCGGATCCGGTGTCGGTGCTGGATCCGTGGTTGGCACTGGCGCGAGCGCCTGAAACCGAACCGCCGGCTAGCGACATGCCGTCGTTGCAGGACGGCGTGGTGGCCGCACCGGGCCTTATGCAGGCACTTGAGGCACGTGCAGTCGACACTGTCGCACCGGACCGGACGACAAGCGACACACCGGTCGATACCGTAGCAACGCAACGCCTTTCCACCATCGTTTCGTTGCCGGCACACACGCATGGGACAGCGCACCCAGTGGACTTGTACCGGCGCGGCGCGATCGAGCAAGCGGCTTTGCCGCAAGTTGGTGCGAAGGAACCGGTCGCGCCCATGCTGGCCGCACGCCTGTTCGACCATCGGTCGAGTGCGGTACCTGGGGCGCTGTTGAACCAAAGCATGAATCTCGCGACGACGCACGTGTCGCCGATCTTCGGCCCGCTCGCGTTCGGTGACGCAATCGCTCCGACAGGGCCATCGGCCGTCACGCCCGACTGCGAGGTAGGCACCCGCGCGACACAAGCCGAACTGTTGACGGACGCGGCAAGGGTACCGGAATTGGCAAAGGCACCGGAAGCGGCAATGGTACCGACAACGGCTACGGGTGCGCCGACCGCGCGTCAGCAGAAGCTGATCGACGCGTTGGGAGAGCGCCTGAGCGTGCAGATGGCTCAAGGCATGCGTCAAGCCGTGATCCGACTCGAACCGGGTTCGAACGGATCGATACGCATCGACCTACGCCAGAACGTCAACGGCATGGCAGTTCACTTGTCGGCCACTCATCCCGAGGTCGTTCTCCAGTTGCAGGCGATCGGAGAAAGCTTGCGCCAGGATCTCGGCGCGCGCCATGGTGGCGACGTGACCGTGCAGGTCTCGGCAGGTCGGCAAGGCCATGGGGAGGCGAGCGGCTCGGGCGGCCGCGAGCACCCTCCACGCGATGAGCCGCCCACGCGAGGGCCTGGTGGCGGATTGGCCTCCGCAGGAGGCGATTCAATATTCGAATTGACGCCTCGCGAATTAGCGTACGTGAAGAGGATGACGACATGAATCGGAACGCACGGCAACAAGGGCAACACGCTGCCGTGCAATCTGATGCCGGATCTGCTGCTTTCGGCTAACGAAACGAATTGTGCGAAGGGCTGCCGGCGCTGAGCGAGATGGTCCGAGGCGTACCGGCCGCGCGCACGCTGGTCGATGTGCAGTGCATGGAATAGCTCGAATCAGAAGCATTGCTCAATTTGGAATACGAACATTGTGCTGCGGCACCAATCGCACGCTCTCGTAACGTGACGGTAACGAAGGCCATGATGGACCGAATACGATGACTGCAACGATCTACACGGAATACCAAAGTGTACAGCGCGAGAACCAGACGTTGTCCCCTGCTGATGAGGCACGCTGGATGACGCAGTATGCGCCGCTGGTGAAGCGCATCGTGCGCAAGCTCGCGTCGCAGGCGGGCGGAGCGATGGAGGCCTGCGACCTCGAGCAACTCGGACTGATGGGCCTGCTCGAAGCGCTGCGTCGCTACGGCGAGCCCGATGACGAATTCGAGCATTTTGCTCTATTTCGCGTGCGGGGCGCGATTCTGGACGAACTGCGCCGCCAGGACTGGCGTCCGCGCTCGGCACGACAAGGTGCTCACCGTCTGCGCAGCACTGAGCGGGCATTGCGCCGGGAACTGCGCCGCGATCCTACGAAAGAAGAAGTGTGCAACGTGCTGAAAATCGGAGACGACGAATACGAGCAGTTGCAACTGGACGACTGCGCACAAGAGTTCGTCAGCTTTGACGCCTTGCTGGAAGAGGACGCGGAACGGTACGAGTGCGGCGGCAGCGATGGCATTGAACACCGGGCGATGCTGCGCCACTCGCTTGAACAGGCGCTGGGCGTGCTCGATGCGCGCGAGCAGCAGATCATCCAGCTCTATTACGAATTCGATCTGAGTCAAGCGGAGATCGGGGCGGTGCTGGGCCTGACGCGGGCTCGAGTCTGTCAGATCAACAAGGGTGCTCTGGTCAAGATGCGCAAGCGCCTCAGTCAGCATTGACATTGAAGAACATTGCGCCGCTCGCAC
>NZ_BCPP01000466.1:0-5475 GCF_016586125.1 Burkholderia sp. E168m23 | reverse complement strand
ACAGAAGATCGGCGGCATCGGCGAAGCACGCACGCTCGGTTATGCGGCGCACGGCGCCGCCGGCATGCTCACGCTGTTCGTGCGCGGCGTGATGTGCAACTGGATGGTGTCGACCGGCGTGGTCGCCGCGATGATGTCGACGTCCGTACCCGGCAAGGTGATCGCGATGTGGATGCCGATCCTCGTGTTCTTCTACATGGGCTTCGAGCACTCGGTCGTGAACATGTTCCTGTTCCCGTCCGGCCTGATGCTCGGCGCCCACTTCACGGTCGTCGACTATCTGCTGTGGAATGAGATCCCGACGGTACTCGGCAACCTGGTCGGCGGGCTGGTGTTCGTCGGCGCGGCGCTGTACAGCACGCACTACAAGACCGCACCGAAACGCGCGTCCGCTTCGCCGGTGGGTGTCGTCGCCCGCAAGGCCTGATCGCGCTGCGCAAGCCGCAACCGACTGCCGGCGAGGCGCTGAAATGCGCACCGGGGGGCGCGCGACCGTCATGTTGGCGGATGCGTCGGGGCTGATCTACGACGCGATCACGGTCACGTCGACGCGCGTCGTCGCGCGCGGGGCCGACCGGGCGCACGACATGATCGAAAACAACTTCGCACAGTCCCCGCCGGCATTGCCGGCAGGGATGAGCGATGTCGTATCACATCGCATCACGGGCCATCGCTGCAACCTCCGCGGCACTCCATGCGCCTGCGTACACGCGGAAGCCCTGGATGCGGCCGTTGAAAGATGGATGCGCCCAATTGCGGCCAAGGAACGTGACCTGGTCGCCGACCTGGCGCGGCGACAGCAGGATTTCGTCGGATTTCCCCGCCTCGGTGCCGTCGACGTACAGGCGGCAGGTATTGCCCTGCAGCGTGACCGCGAGATGGACCCAGCGTCGAATCGGCAGGGCCCACGGCGCGGCCACGACCTGTGAATCCTTGAATGTCGCGCCAAAGATCGAGAAGCACAGCGTGCCTGAGCCGGTCTGCGGTGCGATGCACATGGCTGCGTTCGCGTCGAGCCCTGCATAGAACACGCAGCTGTCCCAGTGCAACCCATTCGCGTAGACCCACAAGGAAAGGCTGAAGTCGTCGAGGTCGCCGAACACGCCCGACGGCAGCTGCAGGCCGGCCTTCAGACCGTCGAACACGATGGCCTCGTCGTTGCGGCGCCCGTCGCCCCAGGTCGCGCCGTCCAGCAGCTTGCCCTCGATGAAGGTCATGGTGCCGGCGGCAGTCCGCAGCGCGCCGTGCGTGCCGGTGCCGTTCGGGTCGTTCAGCGGCAGGGACAGGCGGACCTCGCCGGGAACGGCGATACGAACCACATTGGAGCCGGCTCCCGGGGCGCCAGCGCCCTGCGCCGTGATCTGGTAGAACCAGACGCCGTTGGACGGTATATCGCTGTAGGTGAGCACCTCGCTCGCCGAAACCGTGCCCAGCAGGTTGAAGGGGCCGCTGGCCCGGCTTGCGCGCTTGATCTCGTACGAGGTCGCGCCGACGCTGCCCCACCACGACAGCACGACGCGGTTGCCGCGCAGGCAGGCCGTGAGGCCAGACGGCGGCTTCATGGAGCCGGCATAGTCCGGGCGGCGATGAATAAGCGTCGGCCACCAGACGTCGTCACTGCTGCCCCCGTACTTCGGCTCGCACAACTTCACCATGCGCGCGACGTTCGGCGCCGCCAGCCCCAGGCGGTTGACGTAGTGGTTGTAGATGGGCTCCCAGCAGTTGCGGCCCATCTGACCGTAGTTCACTTGCGTCCAGAACGACGGGTGGGGCTGGGACGGATTGTTCTCGCGCACATAGGGCATCGGGTAGTTCTTGCCGCTCTCGTCGAGCAGGTTCGAGCGCGCCACATACTCTGCCGCTGCGAGAAAGCGGTTGTTGTACAGCCCGTAGAGATCGTCGCCCTGGTTCCAGGCGATCTCCAGCAGGTCACCGCCCAGCGACATGCCCAGCGTGGAGTGGCCCTGGTCGCGGCCGCTTTCCTCCCACTGCCCGAAATGGCCCGGGTGCATGAAGTACACGCCATGCCCGATGGCGCCATTGCCGAAGTTCCGGAGCGTGCCGCGGTTGTTGCCCGCATAGCAGTCGCAGGCCAGCCGGTACAGGTCGGGCTTGTCGCAGAACACACCGATCGCCATGGCGCCCACCATCGAGGCCATGTCCCAGTTGGCATGGGACCCGATGCGCCCGTCGCTGAGGAACCACGACGATACCGGGGCGAAGACGTTGAGCAGCATGTCCTGGAATCGCTTCAGGTTCGCCGGGGCCCAGCCTGGGTAGGTGCGCAGCACTTCGCCGATCTGCGCCCACTGATGGCCTTGTATGCCGGCCAGGATGATGAAGGTGTGGTCGTCATGGGCGGTCGAGCCGGGAGGCACCGTTCCAACCACCTTCAGCGTGTTCGCCCAGGCGTCCACGAACTCCACGGCCTTGTCGGCATAGCGGTTGTCCTGCGGGTCGGACAGCTTCCATCGCAGGACCAGGCTCCAGGCGCGCCAGATGTCGACGTACATGTCCCGCGAGCTGCCATCGGCCCGGTAGACGCCCGCCAGCGGGAAAGGTCGGGCGTCGAGGGAAGCGAAGCGCTCGGCGCACAGCGTGCTCCACCAGTGCGCCCACGGCTCCTGGCCGGCCTTGATGTAGCCGCGGATGCGGGCGAAGTCGTCGTCGGTGACCAGCAGTCCCGGGTGACGGAAGACACCACTCGCCGAAGCCGGCGCGCGCGCCGGACCTGCAACAGCGGCCCGTGCCGCTTGGACTCCGAGTCCCGGCAGCAGCGGCAGCATTGGGAATAGCCCCAGGCCCAGCGACAACGCTCGACGCGCGGGATTCGGCAACTCCTCGAGGCTGGCACGCTCCACGAACCGTTTCGGCATCTTTATTTCCTCTGTCGTCTTGTTGAACTGCGCGACAGTATGGATTACGCAACAGTCGGTCGGTGTGACAAAGCACCTCCGGAAGTTGCACGCGCGATCGACGATCGCCTGTTCAAACGCGAGGGTGGTACATCGCGTGACTGCGACGGCCGGCGCTGCGGGGAATTGATGCGGTCTTCGCGATACCACGCGCGGCGACGATTTTATTTCCCGGTACGGCATGGAGCAGTTTTCTTTGCTCAAAAGGCCGTGGCACAAGTTTGTTTGCGTCGGTTCAAATTTTGTTTGCGATGAACCACGGCCGTCGGAATGACGGGTCGCGCTTTCCCGATTGTCCACTTAATCGAGACAGCAAATCATGTTTTGAAGGATTGATGATTCTTGGCGGGACAGTAGACTGCACCCGTGCTTTGCCAGAACCGATCCGGCGTGCGCCGCCAGCCGCGGCGTCGCCTGGCGGATTCTTCGGCAGCGGGCCATGCGGCTTGCCGTCCGATCGTGCGAAGAGTGGTCCGTTGCCGGCTTCGCGCGCCGATTCGGCGCGCAGCGGCACCGGCTGCATCAAACCGTCAATTCAAGGGTGATTTGCCATGCGTTACGTTTCGCTGGAGTCGAAGAAGGACGAGCTGCTGCTGGCGGCTCGCGTGCTGATGATGATCCTGTTCGTGCTGTTCGGCTGGCAGAAGCTGAACGGTTTTTCGGGCACGGTCGCGTATATGGCGTCGACGGGGAACCCGGCGCCCGAGCTCGCGGCCGTGATCGCGGTGGCGGTCGAACTGGTCGGCGGCGTGCTGATCGCGATCGGCTTCTATACGCGTCCGCTCGCACTGCTGTTCGCCGCCTATACGCTCGCGACCGCGCTGATCGGCCATCGCTACTGGGCGTTGCAGGGGATGGAGCAGTACATGGCGATGATCAACTTCTACAAGAACGTGAGCATCATCGGTGGACTGCTGTTGCTCGCATTGACCGGGCCGGGGCGGTATTCGGTTGACCGGAAGTAACGCGGGACGGCGTTTCCGTTCGGTATCGGGAGCCCGGTGCGCGCAAGCGTGCCGGGCTTTTGTTTTTGCGGGCGACGGAGCGATCGGCGCGCGGGCCGACGACAGCATCGGCGTCGTGCCCAGGCACGGCGGCCAGCGCATGCGCTCACGGCCGGAATCTACATCACGGATCATGTATTGCGCGAAGCTGTTGGCCAGCGCGAAATGGGCGAAGAATGGGGCGATTATGTTCGCGACCGGATGCGAGCCGTTCATGTTATCCAATAGGCCCGATAATCCCTTCGTTTCCGTGATCGATCGCCACCTCATGCCAAACCAGATTTCGCCAACGGGCCGTTCCACTGTCCTCCTCATCGGCGCCTCCGGCCTGCTCGGCCGTGCGGTTGCCGCCTGCCTGGCTCGCGAATCGTCGTTGACGCTGCTGGCCACCATACGGAACCCGCAAAGCGCCGGTGCAAAACTGCTCGCGTTGCCGCCGGAAAACATCGCCGAGCTCGACGTCCTCGACCAGTCGTCCCTCGAGCGCATTTTTGAAACCCACCGACCGGCAGCGATGATTCTTTGCGCCGCCGAACGCCGCCCCGACGTCTGCGAACGCGACCCGGCCGCGGCTCGCGCGATCAACGTCACCGCACCGGCCCGCATCGGCGCACTCGCCACGCGATACGGCGCATGGACGCTCGGCATTTCGACCGACTACGTCTTCGACGGCAAGGCGGCGCCCTACCGCGAAGACGCGACCCCGAACCCGCTGAACATCTACGGCCGCACCAAGCTCGAAGGCGAGGCCGCGCTGCTTGCCGCGTCGCCGCTGTCGTGCGTGCTGCGCCTGCCGTTGCTGTTCGGCCCGATCGCCGACTGGAGCGAATCGGCCGTCACGAGCCTCGTGCCGGCCGTCGTCGCGTCTTCGCGGCCGGGCGCCGACGCGGTCGGCATGGACGCATGGGCGATCCGTTACCCGACTTACACGCCCGACGTCGCGCAGGTCATCCGCGACCTGACGCTGCGCCATCTTGCGGGCGAATCCGTCACGGGCATTCGCCATTGGTCGGGCGAGGAGCCGATGACGAAGTACGACATCGCGCAGCGAATTGCCACCGCGCTCGGCATCGACGCGTCGCTCACGCCGATCACGCAGCCGACCGACGCGACACCGCGCCCGTACGACTGCCATCTCGATGCCGCACGCATGCGCGCGCTCGGGATCGATTACGCGACGCCGTTCGATACGGCGCTGCGGACCGTGCTGCGCGACGCGCCGCGGGCGCTGTAGGAGCGATACCGGCCACGGCTCGCGGCACCCGCCGATATCAACGAGCCGATTCGCTGAGGTTCGTGCCGCCGTTCACCGCCTACCTGGCAGCCGGGCGATCTTCCGCCCGGTATTCATTTGACCAACGAAGCATCCGCCCCCCGACGATGGCGCCGCGCGACGCCGATGCAGACGCAGGTGCCGCACAGCACGGCGCGATCGATGCGGCCACGCGCAGGCATTGCGAGCCGCCAATCCTCAGACATGCGTCGCGGGGTCGCGCGGCCTCGTGGTCGAATTCAAAATTTGTCTAGTCATCCTTGAGATTCGGCCGCTCGAATTG
>NZ_BCPP01000465.1:0-5481 GCF_016586125.1 Burkholderia sp. E168m23 | reverse complement strand
CACCGAAATTCGCATGGCGAAGATCGGTCACGAGCTGCTTGCCGACATCGACAAGGAAACGGTCGATTTCGAGCCGAACTACGACGGCAACGAAATGCAGCCGTCGGTCCTGCCGTCGCGCATTCCGAACCTGCTGATCAACGGCTCGTCGGGCATCGCGGTCGGCATGGCGACCAACATCCCGCCGCACAACCTGAACGAAGTCGTCGACGCGTGCCAGCACCTGCTCGGTAACCCGGAAGCGACGATCGACGAGCTGATCGAGATCATTCCGGCGCCGGACTTCCCGACGGCCGGCATCATCTACGGCGTCGCCGGCGTGCGCGACGGCTACCGCACCGGGCGCGGCCGCGTCGTGATGCGGGCGGCCACGCACTTCGAGGAGATCGACCGCGGCCAGCGGATGGCGATCATCGTCGACGAGTTGCCGTATCAGGTGAACAAGCGCTCGCTGCTCGAGCGGATCGCCGAGCTCGTCAACGAGAAGAAGCTCGAAGGCATCTCCGACATCCGCGACGAGTCCGACAAGAGCGGCATGCGCGTCGTGATCGAGCTCAAGCGCGGCGAAGTGCCGGAAGTGGTGCTGAACAACCTGTACAAGGCGACGCAGCTGCAGGACACGTTCGGCATGAACATGGTCGCGCTCGTCGACGGCCAGCCGAAGCTGCTGAACCTGAAGGAAATCCTGCAGTGCTTCCTGTCGCACCGACGCGAAGTGCTGACGCGCCGCACGATCTACGAACTGCGCAAGGCCCGCGAACGCGGCCACGTGCTCGAAGGTCTCGCGGTCGCGCTCGCGAACATCGACGAGTTCATCGCGATCATCAAGGCCGCGCCGACGCCGCCGATCGCGAAGCAGGAACTGATGGCGAAGCCGTGGGATTCGTCGCTCGTGCGCGAGATGCTGACGCGCGCCGAGAGCGAGAACGCGGCGGCCGGCGGTCGCTCCGCGTACCGTCCGGAAGGCCTGAACCCGGCATTCGGGATGCAGGCCGACGGGCTGTACCGCCTGTCCGACACGCAGGCGCAGGAAATCCTGCAGATGCGTCTGCAGCGCCTGACCGGACTCGAGCAGGACAAGATCATCGGCGAGTACCGCGACGTGATGGCACAGATCGCCGACCTGCTGGACATCCTTGCGCGCCCCGAGCGGATCACGACGATGATCGGCGACGAGCTGACCTCGGTGAAGGCCGAATTCGGTGATGCGCGCCGCTCGAAGATCGAGCTGAACGCGACCGAGCTGAACACCGAGGATCTGATCACGCCGCAGGACATGGTCGTCACGATGTCGCATGCGGGCTACGTGAAGTCGCAGCCGCTGTCCGAGTACCGTGCGCAGAAGCGCGGCGGTCGCGGCAAGCAGGCGACGCAGATGAAGGAAGACGACTGGATCGAGACGCTCTTCATCGCGAACACGCACGACTACATCCTGTGCTTCTCGAACCGCGGCCGCGTGTACTGGGTCAAGGTCTATGAAGTGCCGCAGGGCTCGCGCAACTCGCGCGGCCGCCCGATCGTCAACATGTTCCCGCTGCAGGAAGGCGAGAAGATCAACGTCGTGCTGCCGGTCAAGGAATTCTCGGCCGACAAGTTCATCTTCATGGCGACGTCGCTCGGCACCGTGAAGAAGACGCCGCTCGAAGCGTTCAGCCGCCCGATGAAGAAGGGCATCATCGCGGTCGGCCTCGACGAGGGCGACTACCTGATCGGTGCGTCGATCACCGACGGCGCGCACGACGTGATGCTGTTCTCCGACGCCGGCAAGGCCGTGCGTTTCGACGAGAACGACGTGCGTCCGATGGGGCGCGAGGCGCGCGGCGTGCGCGGCATGCAGCTCGAGGACGGGCAGCAGGTCATCGCGATGCTGGTTGCCGGCAGCGAGGAGCAGACCGTGCTCACCGCAACCGAAAACGGCTACGGCAAGCGCACGCCGATCACCGAGTACACGCGCCATGGCCGCGGTACGAAGGGTATGATCGCGATCCAGACGTCCGAGCGCAACGGCAAGGTCGTGGCTGCCACGCTCGTCGACGCCGAGGATCAGATCATGCTGATCACGACGGCCGGCGTGTTGATTCGCACCCGCGTATCCGAGGTTCGCGAGATGGGGCGTGCCACGCAAGGTGTTACACTCATCAGTCTCGATGAGGGCACCAAGCTCTCTGGCCTGCAGCAGATCGCGGAGGCCGAAGAGGGAGAGGGCGAGGCCGACGAGGCGTCGGACGGCGAAGCCTGAAGAACGGATGAGACTCTGGCCGCCGCGGGCGAAAAGCGCCGCGGCCGGCGAGCAACCATTCATATTTCCAAAAGGGAGTGATGATGCAAAAGCAATTCAAGCAACTGGTTCTGCTGGCTGCACTGGTGCCGACGTTCGCGATGGCGCAAGCGCTGTCGAATTCCGCACCGGCAGCTCCGGCGGCAGCTGCGCCGATCGACGCCGACAAGAAGGCAGCGATCAAGGATCTGCTCGACGCGATCGACGCGCCGAAGCTCGTGTCGGCAATCGGCAACAGCGCCGAAATGCAGGCCAAGCAACTCGTGCCGGCCATCCTGTCGGACGCGCTGTCGGAAAACAAGACGCTGAACGACAAGCAGAAGCAGGCTGCCGTTCCGACGCTGCAGAAGAACGCGGTGCCGAAGCTGGTCGACGGCGCAGGCAAGGTGTTCGGCACGCAACAGTTCCAGAGCGACGCGATGTCGGCTCAGTACGACGCATACGCGAAGTACTACAGTACGTCGGAGATCAAGGATCTGACGACGTTCTACAAGAGCCCGACGGGCCGCAAGTTCATCCAGGTTCAGGATCAGGTCGGTCGCGACGTGGTCAACGGCCTGATGCAGAAGTACATGCCGCAAGCGATCCAGGCAACGCGTACGCAGGCTGACAAGGAAGTCGCAGCAGTCAAGCCGGGCAAGTAAGCTGTCCGGGCACGCCCCCGGCCGTTCGGCCGGGTTTGGCGGGAGCCTGACGACAGTGCGATAATGGCCGTTTGCGCGCGAGCGCAAGCGGCCATTTCTTTTCTGGCGCGTTTTGCCGGCGGCAAGCCGGTCGCGTCCCTCCCGAGGTTTTCACGATGCGCGTCTTTAATTTCTCCGCCGGCCCTGCGGCGATGCCCGAGGAAGTGCTGCGGCAGGCCGCCGACGAAATGCTCGACTGGCACGGCAGCGGCATGAGCGTGATGGAGATGAGCCATCGCGGCAAGGAATTCATGTCGATCCACGAGGCCGCGCTGACCGACCTGCGCGACCTGCTCGGCGTGCCGGCGAGCCACCGGATCCTGTTCCTGCAGGGCGGCGGCATCGCGGAAAACGCGATCGTGCCGATGAACCTGCTCGGCGCGCGCAAGACGGCCGACTTCGTCGTGACGGGTTCGTGGTCGCAGAAATCGTTCGGCGAGGCGAAGAAGTTCTGCACGCCGCATCTGGCCGCGAGCGGCAAGACGGAGGCCGGCTTCACGCGTGCGCCCGCGCGCGCCGAATGGCAGCTGTCGGACGATCCGGCCTACGTGCACCTGTGCACCAACGAGACGATCGACGGCGTCGAGACGTTCGAGATCCCGGATCTCGGCGACGTGCCGCTGGTTGCCGACGTCTCGTCGCACATCCTGTCGCGCCCGATGGACGTCGCGAAGTACGGCGTGCTGTTCGGCGGCGCGCAGAAGAACATCGGGATGGCTGGCGTGACGGTCGTGATCGTGCGCGAGGATCTGCTCGATCGCGCGCTGTCGATCTGCCCGTCCGCATTCGAATGGAAGACCATCGCCGCGAACAACTCGCTGTACAACACGCCGCCCACCTACGCGATCTACATCGCGGGCCTCGTGTTCCAGTGGCTGAAGCGGCAGGGTGGCCTCGAAGCGATCGAGGCCCGCAACATCGAAAAATCGAAGCTGCTCTACGACACGATCGACGCGAGCAGCTTCTATCTGAACAAGGTCGAGCCGGCAGCACGTTCGCGGATGAACGTGCCGTTTTTCCTGGCCGACGAAACGCGCAACGAAGACTTCCTTGCCGGCGCAAAGGCGCGCGGGCTGCTGCAGCTGAAGGGCCACAAGTCCGTCGGCGGCATGCGGGCGTCGATCTACAACGCGGTGCCGCTCGAGGGCGTGAAGGCGCTCGTCGAGTACATGAAGGACTTCGAGCAGCGCGGCGCCTGACGGCGGCGCTGTTCAAACAGCACGGCAAAACGCATGGACGACGAACTGAATTCCCGCCTGAAACCGCTGCGCGACCGCATCGACGCGATCGACGCGCAGCTGATCGCGCTCCTGAACCAACGCGCCGCGGTGGCGCTCGAGGTGGGCGAGGTCAAGAAGCATTTCAACGCGCCGGTGTTCCGGCCGGAGCGCGAGCTGCAGGTGATCGCGCGGCTGCAGGACATGAGCGCCGGGCCGCTCGCGAGCGAGCACATCAGCGCCATCTGGCGCGAGATCATGGCCGCGAGCCGCGCGCTCGAGCAGACGATCCACGTCGCGTTCCTCGGGCCGGTCGGCACGTATAGCGAACAGGCGATGTTCGAGTATTTCGGCCAGTCGATCGAAGGGCTGCCCTGCCCGTCGATCGACGAGGTGTTCCGCTCGGTCGAGGCCGGTGCGTCGGCATTCGGCATCGCGCCGGTCGAGAATTCGACCGAAGGCGCCGTATCGCGCACGCTCGACCTGCTGCTGCAGACCCAACTGCTGATTAGCGGCGAGCTCGCGCTGCCGATTCATCACAACCTGCTCACGCAGAGCGGCACGCTCGACGGCGTGAAGCGTGTCTGCGCGCATGCGCAGGCGCTTGCACAATGCCAGCAGTGGCTCGCGGCGAATGCGCCGCAGCTCGAGCGGCAGGCCGTGGCGAGCAACGCGGAGGCCGCGCGCCTCGCAGCAGCCGATCCGACCGTCGCCGCGATCGCGGGCGACCGCGCAGCCGCGCATTACGGCCTGCAGATCGCGTTCTCGCTGATCCAGGACGATCCGCACAACCGCACGCGCTTCGTGATCATCGGCAAGCAGCCGGCCGGCCAGAGCGGTCACGACCAGACGTCGCTGATCGTGTCGGTGAAGAACGAGCCGGGCGCCGTGTTCAAGCTGCTCGAGCCGCTCGCGCGGCACGGCGTGTCGATGACGCGCTTCGAGTCGCGTCCGGCGCGCGTCGGCACGTGGGAGTACTACTTCTACATCGACATCGAAGGGCACCGCGACGATGCGGCGGTGGCGGCCGCGCTGGCGGAACTCGGCCAGAAGGCCGCGTTCCTGAAGGTACTCGGTTCGTATCCGCGCGCACGCTGATACGCGGCGGCCCGTCGCCTGCTTGGGGCAGGCGTCGTGGCCGGGCGGGCAGGGCAGGCCGGTCGGCGCTGCCGAAGGCGGGTTCGGGCGGTATCCGGTGCAGGTTGCGCCGGGTGCGCGCCCGTTGCCCGGAATCTGGAATTCCGCATGCGGGGCGTCGTCCTGCACGCGTAACTTGGCTCTTGTCGTGTCAGGCTTTGCATTC
>NZ_BCPP01000464.1:0-5484 GCF_016586125.1 Burkholderia sp. E168m23 | reverse complement strand
TGCATCGCTTCCGAGCACAGGAATTCGCGGATCGACGAGCGCAGCACCGCGCGGCCGTCGCCCATGCGCGAATACGGCGTGCGGCCGCCGCCCTTGAGCTGCAGTTCGTAGCGCCGGCCGTCGGTGCCGGGCAGTTCGCCGATCGTCAGCGCGCGGCCGTCGCCGAGCTGGCCGGCCCACACGCCGAACTGATGGCCGGAGTAGACCGACGCGTACGGCATCGCGTGCGCGGGCCAGTCGCGCGTCGGGTTGCCGGCGAACAGCTCGGCGAAACCCGGCTGCGCGGCGATCGAGGGCGGCAGGTCGAGCAGTTGCGCGACGTCGTCGGAAAAGCCGACGACGTACGGCGCGGCGAGCGGCGCGGCCGGCAGCCGCGTATGAAACGCGTCGCCGAGCGTGACGAACGCGCGTTCGGCGGGCGCGCCGAGCGTCGCGGCGAGGTCGGGCAGGGTGTCAGCCGCATCGGCTGCGCTTCGGGAAAACGACATATTGAGCGCCTCTGGGTAAGCCGATATTGTAAGGCGGCGCCGCGCCGCCCGCATGGCGGCCCGCGCACCGTGCGCCACGCCCGTCCGGGGCCGCTGACGGGCGCACACCGGGATGGCTTCCGTACGGAAACCGTCCCCTGGCTGGTCACCGATTCGCATCCTCAGGGAGAACAAGACGATGGGTAAGCCGTTGCTGGGCCAGATGATGGATGTGCCGCTGCTGGTGTCGTCGCTGATTTCGCATGCCGCGCGGCACGCCGGCGACACGGAGATCGTGTCGAAGCGCGTGGAAGGCGACCTGCATCGCTATACGTACCGCGATTGCGAACGCCGCGCGAAGCAGCTGGCGCAGGCGCTCGCGCGGCTCGGCGTCGAGACCGGCGACCGCGTCGGCACGCTGGCGTGGAACGGCTACCGGCACCTGGAAGCGTATTACGGGATCGGCGGGATGGGCGCCGTGTGCCACACGATCAACCCGCGCCTGTTTCCCGAACAGATCGCGTACATCGTCAATCACGCGGAAGACCGCTACGTCTTCTTCGACATCAATTTCGCGCCGCTCGTCGATGCGATCGCGCCGCAATGCCCGCACGTGAAGGGCTGGATCGCGATGACGGACGCCGCGCACCTGCCGTCCGGCGCGACGCCGTTCCTCTGCTACGAAACGCTCGTCGAAGCCGAGGACGGGCGCTACGACTGGCCGCGGCTCGACGAGCAGCAGGCGTCGGGGCTCTGCTACACGTCGGGCACGACCGGCAACCCGAAGGGCGTGCTGTATTCGCATCGCTCGACCGTGCTGCATGCTTACGGCGCCGCGCTGCCCGACGCAATGAACCTGTCCGCGATGGACGCCGTGCTGCCCGTCGTGCCGATGTTCCACGTCAACGCGTGGGGGCTGCCGTACGCGGTGCCGCTGACGGGCGGCAAGCTCGTGCTGCCCGGCAAGGATCTCGACGGGAAATCGCTGTACGAGCTGATGGAGGCCGAGCGCGTGACGTTCTCCGCGGGCGTGCCGACCGTGTGGCTCGGCCTGCTGAACTACATGCGCGAGGCCGGCGTGCGTTTCTCGACGCTGAACCGCACGGTGATCGGCGGCTCCGCGTGCCCGCCCGCGATGCTGCGCACGTTCGAGGACGAATACGGCGTGCGCGTGATCCATGCGTGGGGGATGACCGAACTGTCGCCGCTCGGCACGCTCGCGAAGCTCAACTGGGCGCAGTCGCAGCGGCCGCTCGACGCGCAGCGCCGGCTGCTCGAGAAGCAGGGGCGCGTGATCTGCGGCGTCGACATGCGGATCGTCGGCGACGACGGCCGCGAGCTGCCGTGGGACGGTGTCGCATTCGGCGAACTGCAGGTGCGCGGGCCGTGGGTGATCGACCACTACTTTCGCGGCGATGCGTCGCCGCTGGCGGACGGCTGGTTTCCGACCGGCGACGTCGCGACGATCGACCCCGACGGCTTTCTGCAGATCACCGACCGCAGCAAGGACGTGATCAAGTCGGGCGGCGAGTGGATCAGCTCGATCGACATCGAGAACGTCGCGATCGCGCATCCCGGGGTGGCCGAAGCCGCGTGCATCGCGTGTGCGCACCCGAAATGGACCGAGCGGCCGCTGCTCGTCGTGGTGCCGCGCGAAGGCGCGAACCTGACCCGCGACACGCTGCTCGCGTTCTACGAGGGCAAGGTCGCGAAATGGTGGATTCCGGACGACGTCGTGTTCGTCGAATCGTTGCCGCACACCGCGACCGGCAAGCTGCAGAAGCTGAAGTTGCGAGAGACGTTCCGCGATTACGTGTTGCCCACGGCGGTGTGCGCGCCGTAAGGCCCAAGCCCGGGTCGCGGCCGGCCCGCGTATCCGTCGCCCGATGCCGGTCGCCCGATCCGTCCCCGGATCGGGAGCAAAATTCAAATTGAACGACCGTGCTTTTTCGTTGTATGCTGCCTCCGTTCATCCGGACATGCGGCCGTTCGACCGCGCACAATGAAAGCGCAGCCAATCCGGCGCGCGATGCATGGAGGCAGGCAGATGGCAGTGGATTACTCGACTCGCGACGGCGTGGCCGTCATCACGCTCAACAATCCGCCCGTCAACGGGCTCGGCCTGTCGACCCGCCAGGGCGTCATGGACGCGCTCGATCGCGCCGCGCGGGACCCGTCGGTCACGGCCATCGTGCTGACCGGCGCGGGCCGCGCGTTCTCGGGCGGTGCCGACATCACCGAATTCAATACGCCGAAGGCGCTGCAGGAGCCGACGCTGCACACCGTGATCCGCGCGGTGGAGGCGAGCGCGAAGCCGGTCGTCGCGGCGCTGCACAGCGTCGTGATGGGCGGCGGCCTCGAGCTCGCGCTCGGCGCGCATTACCGCGTCGCGGCGCCCGGCGCGCAGGTCGCGCTGCCCGAGGTGAAGCTCGGGCTGCTGCCGGGCGCGGGCGGCACGCAGCGCCTGCCGCGCGCGGTCGGGCTCGAAACCGCGCTGAACATGATCGTGTCGGGCGCGCCGGTACCGTCGGAGCAGCTCGCGAAGAGCGGGCTGTTCGACGAAATGGCCGACGGCGACCTGCTCGACGCGGCCGTCGCGTTCGCCCGCAAGGTCGGCGCGCAGAAGGGGCCGCATCCGCGCGTGCGCGATCGCAAGATCGTCCACGAGAACGCGGCGGGCTTCATCCAGTTCGCGCGCAATTCCGCGCGGGCCGCCGCGCCGAATTACCCCGCGCTGCACAAGTGCATCGACGCGATCGAGGCCGGCGTGCTGAACGGTTTCGACAAGGGCAGCGTCGCCGAGCGCGAGGGTTTCGTCGCGCTGATGATGACGCCGGAAAGCCGCGCGCTGCGCCACGCATTCTTCGGCGAGCGGGCGGCAAGCAAGATTCCCGACGTGCCGGCCGATACGCCGCTGCGCGAGATCCGCCGGGTCGGCGTGATCGGCGCGGGCACGATGGGCGGCGGGATCGCGATGAACTTCATCAACGCGGGACTGCCCGTCACGCTGCTCGAGACGAAGCAGGACGCGCTCGAGCGCGGTCTCGCGACGATCCGCAAGAACTACGACGCGCAGGTGAAGAAGGGCAAGCTCACGCAGGAGAAGCTCGATGCGCGCCTGGCGCTGATCACGCCGACGCTGTCCTACGACGACCTGAAGGAGGCCGACCTGATCGTCGAGGCCGTGTTCGAGGAACTTGGCGTGAAGGAGCAGGTGTTCAGGAAGCTCGACGAAGTCGCGAAGCCGGGCGCGATTCTCGCGTCGAACACGTCCACGCTCGACGTCGACAAGATCGCGGCGTTCACGAAGCGCCCGCAGGACGTGGTTGGCATGCACTTCTTCAGCCCCGCGAACGTGATGAAGCTGCTCGAGGTCGTGCGCGGCGCGCAGACCGCGAAGGACGTGCTCGCGACCGTGATGGCGGTGGCGAAGAAGATCCGCAAGACGGCGGTGGTGTCGGGCGTGTGCGACGGCTTCATCGGCAACCGGATGATCGAGCAGTACATCCGCCAGGCGCTGTTCATGCTCGAGGAAGGCGCGCTGCCCGCGCAGGTCGATCGCGCGATCGAGAAGTTCGGCTTCGCGATGGGGCCGTTCCGGATGAGCGACCTCGCCGGCAACGACATCGGCTGGGCGATCCGCAAGCGGCGCTACGTCGAGCAGCCCGATCTGCAGTATTCGAAGATCGCCGATCGCCTGTGCGAACAGGGCCGCTTCGGCCAGAAGACGGGCGCCGGCTGGTACGACTACGTGCCGGGCGACCGCAAGGCGAAGCCGTCGTCGCTCGTCGACGAGATGGTCGTCGCGTATTCGAAGGAGCGCGGCGTCGAGCGGCGCAAGATCGGCGACGACGAGATCGTCGAGCGGCTGGTGTTCGCGCTCGTCAACGAAGGCGCGAAGATCCTCGAGGAGAAGATCGCGTCGAAGGCGTCCGACATCGACATGGTCTACCTGACCGGCTATGGCTTCCCGCTGTGGCGCGGCGGGCCGATGCTGTACGCGGATACGGTCGGCCTCTATAACGTCGAGCGCGCGATCCGCCGCTATGCGGCCGCACCGAACGGCGACGCGTGGCAGCTCGCGCCGTCGATCGCGGAACTGGCGAAGGCCGGCCGCGGGTTCAACGGCTGACGCCGCCGCATCGCATCGCGGCGCGACCGATCCTGTCTGGAGACACGCAATGAAACGCACCGACGACGTCCTGCTCGTGATCGACGTGCAATACGACTTCATGCCGGGCGGCGCGCTCGCGGTGCCCGACGGCGATGCGGTCGTGCCGGTGATCAACGCGCTCGCGCAACGCTTCGACCAGGTCGTGCTCACGCAGGACTGGCACCCGCGCGAGCACGTGTCGTTCGCGGCGAACCATCCGGGCCGCGAGCCGTTCTCGACGCTCGCGCTGCCGTACGGCGAGCAGGTGCTGTGGCCCGTGCACTGCGTGCAGGACACCGACGGCGCGGCGCTGCATCGCGACCTCGACATCCCGCACGCGCGGCTCGTGATCCGCAAGGGCGGCGACGCGCAGGTCGACAGCTATTCCGCGTTCGTCGAAGCCGACCGCACGACACGCACGGGGCTCGCGGGCTATCTGCGCGAACTCGGGGCGAAGCGCGTGTGGTGCTGCGGGCTCGCGACCGACTATTGCGTCGCGTGGTCGGCGCTCGATGCGCGCGCGGCCGGTTTCGAAGCCGCGGTGATCAACGATGCGTGCCGTGCGATCGACCTGAACGGGTCGCTCGCGCACGCATGGCAGCAGATGCAGGCAGCGGGCGTCGTGCATGCGACGTCCGCGGGCGCGCGCCCGGCGGCGTAGCGCATTTCCCATCCGAATCAGCAGGACCGAAGGAGACTCGCATGACCGAAGCCGTAATCGTATCGACCGCACGCACGCCGCTGGCGAAATCCTGGCGCGGTGCCTTCAACATGACGCACGGCGCGACGCTCGGCGGCTCGTATAACTTCGTATAATGTATGCTATACGAAGTTATTACGCACCACCGGCTGGTCGGAGCCGAT
>NZ_BCPP01000463.1:0-5487 GCF_016586125.1 Burkholderia sp. E168m23 | reverse complement strand
GGCCTTCTTCGCCGGTGCTGCCTTCTTCGCGGCAACCTTCTTCACCGCGACCTTCTTCGCAGCAACCTTCTTCACCGCGGCCTTCTTCGCCGGAGCGGCAGCCTTCTTCGCAACGGTCTTCTTGGCAGCAACCTTCTTAGCAGCCGGTTTCTTCTTGGCAGTAGCCATGTTGTTCTCCTTCAGGTTCAGATGAGAGTCAGTTCAAACTACACCCTTCGTCAAAACCCGCTTCCCGCGGACGCTGTTCAGGACGTGCGCTTCGAAGCGGGCTATTCATCGGCGTACGCAGATACCGCGCGCTTACGCTAATGAATACGGTATGGCGCGCGTGACCACTCGGCCTCGCGCGCCAAATCAAGTCGGTAGCCGGCGCACCTCGCGCCGCTACCCCTAATCGCTTGATCAAGCGGACCGCCACACGGCCGTCCGCTTTTTCCGGAGGGAAGTTTGCCCATCCCACTGAAGGGTTCGCAAAGTGCCTGTCGTATCGTTGGGCCGTTAAGGCACCGGGCATGCTTTGCATCAGGCGTTCTTGCTCCTAAACCTTGGGCCGGGGCCGAGAGGCCACCGGCTGCTCCATCATGTAACGGGTTCGCTGCTGCGGGTTATTCCCAGGACAGCGCGCCCCCCGTCTGATACTCGATCACACGCGTCTCGAAGAAGTTGCGCTCCTTCTTCAGGTCGATCATCTCGCTCATCCACGGGAACGGGTTTTCCTCGTTCGGATACAGCGGGTCAAGGCCGATCTGCTGGCAACGGCGGTTGCTGATGAAGCGCAGATAGCTCTTGAACATCGACGCGTTCAAACCCAGCACGCCGCGCGGCATCGTGTCCTCGGCGTAGCGGTATTCGAGTTCGACAGCCTGCTTGAACAGCTCGCGGATCTCGGCGCGGAATTCGGCGGTCCAGAGATGCGGGTTCTCGAGCTTGATCTGGTTGATCAGGTCGATGCCGAAGTTGCAGTGCATCGACTCGTCGCGCAGGATGTACTGATATTGCTCTGCAGCACCCGTCATCTTGTTCTGGCGGCCGAGCGCGAGGATCTGCGTAAACCCGACATAGAAGAACAGGCCTTCCATGATGCAGGCGAACACGATCAGCGACTTCAGCAGCTTCTGATCCGCTTCGAGCGTGCCGGTCTTGAAGGCCGGGTCCGTCAGCGTATGAATGAACGGGATCAGGAATTCGTCCTTCGCGCGGATCGACGTGACCTCGTGGTACGCGTTGAAGATCTCGCCTTCGTCGAGACCGAGCGATTCGACGATGTATTGGTACGCGTGCGTGTGGATCGCTTCCTCGAACGCCTGGCGCAGCAGGAACTGCCGGCACTCGGGCGCCGTGATGTGGCGGTACGTGCCGAGCACGATGTTGTTCGCCGCGAGCGAATCGGCCGTCACGAAGAAGCCGAGGTTGCGCTTCACGATGCGGCGCTCGTCCTCGGTCAGACCGTTCGGGTCCTTCCACAATGCGATGTCGCGGGACATGTTGATTTCCTGCGGCATCCAGTGGTTCGCGCAACCGGCCAGATACTTTTCCCACGCCCACTTGTACTTGAACGGCACCAGCTGATTGACGTCAGTCTGGCCGTTGATGATGCGCTTGTCGGCGACATTGACCCGCGCTTCCGTACCGCCGGCGGGAACAGCCGATGCTTGCGGCGGCACCGCGAGATCGCCTTCGAAAATGTCACGGACCTGATGGGCGGCAGGCGTTGCAGCCTGCATTCCGACAGCCATCCCGGCGGAGGTGCGCATCGCGTTTTGCTGCGCTCCGCTCGCGGGGGTTACGGCAGTCTTCTCGTCATCCCAGTTGAGCATAAATTCTCACCATCAATTTAGAACGGTTTGTACCATCTTTTCCTGAGCGATAAAAGGGTTCGCTCACGAAAAATCCTTTTTTCGATTCGCGTTGCGACCTCGATACAACACTTTGAGCAACGCATCGTCGTTCATGCAGCGCGCGATGTGAGTCGCGCTTGTATCGCGAGGTGCGCTCGACGCATCGAACGCTGATCGAAACGCGACGTCGTCGGGGAGGTTTCGATCGCTTGTCATTGCCTGCAACGCAGGTGTCGCGTTACAGATTCCTTATCATTTTTTTAGTTGAGAGCGGCGCACACTTCAACCTCGATCGGTCGTCGTGTGCGCCGCCCGAGCCTGCTTCTCAGGTCAGGCGCACTGCGTTATTGGCACGCTTCGCACTCGTCGAAGCCGGGGTCGCCCGGACGCATCGTGCACACCGGGCCGTCTGCTTCGACCGGCGCGAGCGCCGCTGCAGCGTTGACCGCGCCCGACGATGCAGCGCCGCCTGCCGCACCGAAGCCGCCCGCTGCGCCTTGCGCGCCGCCGCTGCTCGAGCCGCCGCCTGCACCGCCCGTCGGCACCGCGTTCAGCGCGCCGTGTGCGACCGTCGACTTCTCGACGTGCGTCGCCGCCATCGTGCGGAGGTAGTAGGTCGTCTTCAGGCCGCGCAGCCATGCGAGCTTGTAGACCTCGTCGAGCTTCTTGCCCGATGCGCCGCCCATGTAGATGTTCAGCGACTGCGCCTGGTCGATCCACTTCTGGCGACGCGATGCCGCTTCGACCAGCCACGTCGGGTCGACCTCGAACGCGGTCGCGTAGATCGCGCGCAGGTCGGCCGGGATGCGGTCGATGCGCGACAGCATGCCGTCGAAGTACTTCAGGTCGGCGACCATCACTTCGTCCCACAGGCCGCGTTCCTTCAGGTCGCGGACGAGATACTCGTTCACCACCGTGAATTCGCCCGACAGGTTCGACTTCACGTACAGGTTCTGGAAGGTCGGCTCGATACAGGCCGACACGCCGATGATGTTCGAGATCGTCGCCGTCGGCGCGATCGCGACGCAGTTCGAGTTGCGCATGCCGTGCGTGGCGATCCGCGCACGCAGCGCCGTCCAGTCGAGCGATTCCGACGTGTCGACCTCGACGTAGCCGCCGCGCGCTTCGGCCAGCAGCTTCAGCGTGTCCTGCGGGAGGATGCCGCGATCCCACAGCGAGCCGCGGTAGCTCGAGTAGCGGCCGCGTTCTTCGGCCAGCTCGGTCGACGCGTGGTACGCGTAGTAGCAGACGGCTTCCATCGAACGATCGGCGAACTCGACTGCCTCTTGCGACGCGTACGGCGTACGCAGCAGGTGCAGGCAGTCCTGGAAGCCCATGATGCCCATCCCGACCGGGCGGTGCTTCAGGTTCGAGTTACGCGCCTTCGGCACCGCGTAGTAGTTGATGTCGATCACGTTGTCGAGCATGCGCATCGCGACGCTGATCGTGCGCTTGAGCTTGTCGTGGTCGAGCGCGTAGCTGCCGTCGGCCTGCTTCACCAGGTGGGCGACGAGGTTCACCGAGCCGAGGTTGCACACCGCGATTTCGGTGTCGCTCGTGTTCAGCGTGATTTCCGTGCACAGGTTCGACGAGTGGACGACGCCGACGTGCTGCTGCGGCGAGCGCACGTTGCACGGATCCTTGAACGTGATCCACGGGTGGCCCGTCTCGAACAGCATGCCGAGCATCTTGCGCCACAGCTGCGCCGCCGGGATCTTCTTGAACAGCTTGATCTCGCCGCGCGCGACCTTGTCTTCGTAAGCCGTGTAAGCCTTCTCGAAATCGGCGCCGAACTTGTCGTGCAGGTCCGGGCAGGTCGACGGCGAGAACAGCGTCCAGTCGCCGCCTTCCATCACGCGCTTCATGAACAGGTCGGGAATCCAGTTCGCCGTGTTCATGTCGTGCGTACGGCGACGGTCGTCACCGGTGTTCTTGCGCAGTTCCAGGAACTCCTCGATGTCGAGGTGCCACGATTCGAGGTACGCGCAGACCGCGCCCTTGCGCTTGCCGCCCTGGTTCACCGCGACGGCCGTGTCGTTCACGACCTTCAGGAACGGGACCACGCCTTGCGACTTGCCGTTCGTGCCCTTGATATGCGAGCCGAGTGCGCGCACGCGCGTCCAGTCGTTGCCGAGGCCGCCGGCGAACTTCGACAGCAGCGCGTTTTCCTTCAGCGCTTCATAGATGCCGTCGAGATCGTCCGCGACCGTCGTCAGGTAGCACGACGACAGCTGCGAGCGGTGCGTGCCCGAATTGAACAGCGTCGGCGTCGAGCTCATGAAGTCGAAGCTCGACAGCACGTTGTAGAACTCGATCGCGCGCGTTTCGCGGTCGATCTCGTTCAGCGACAGGCCCATCGCGACGCGCATGAAGAATGCCTGCGGCATTTCGATGCGGGTGCCTTCGACGTGCAGGAAGTAGCGGTCGTACAGCGTCTGCAGGCCGAGGTAGCCGAACTGCAGGTCGCGGCTCGCGTCGAGCGCTTCGCCGAGGCGCTTCAGGTCGAACTGCAGCAGCTTGTCGTCGAGCAGGCCGGCGTCGACGCCGCGCTTCAGGAACTGCGGGAAGTATTCGGCGTAGCGGGTCGACATCTCGGCCTGCACGACTTCCTCGCCGAGGATCTCGCGACGGATCGTGTGCAGCAGGATGCGGGCCGTGACCTGGCTGTACGCCGGATCCTTTTCGATCATCGTGCGCGCAGCGAGGATCGCCGAGTCGTAGACCTGGCTCATCGGCACGCCGTCGTAGAGGTTCTTCACCGTCTCCGCGACGATCGGGTCAGGGTTAACCGCAGCGCCCAGGCCGTCGCATGCCGACACGATCAGCGCGCGCAGCGCGTTCTGGTCGAGCGGGCGCGTGACGCCGTTGTCGACCACGTTGATGCCGGTGGCCGACTCGCCGCCCGCTGCCGCCGCTTCCTCGCCCGCATGCTGGCGCTCGAGGTGACGCTTCTCGCGATACAGCACGTACGCACGCGCGACGTTGTGCTCGCCGCCGCGCATCAGCGCGAGTTCGACCTGGTCCTGGATGTCTTCGATATGGAACGTACCGCCGTTCGGGCGGCTGCGCACGAGCGCGCGAACGACGTTGTGCGTCAGTTGCTCGACCTGCTCGCGTACGCGCGCCGATGCCGCGCCCTGCCCGCCATTGACGGCCAGGAAAGCCTTGGTCACCGCGATCGCGATCTTCGAAGGTTCGAACGACACCACGCTGCCGTTGCGGCGGATCACCTTGTAGTCGGCGAACGTGGCCTGCGGCGCGAGCGCCTTCGCGCCCTGTTCGGTCCCGCCGAGCGGACGGCTCGAGGCGCTCTCGTACTGGGACGTCGCGTTGTCGGTGGTTTGCATGTGCAAAGCTCCTGGTGTTGGATGGTGCGGAGAGAACCGCGGATTAAAACGAACGCTGCGCAATGCGGTGCGCGAGCGGTAAGAGGCGAGCGATGCGCCGGGGAAGCCGGTTCGGTCGATGCGCGACAACCCAGCCGGTCGTGTGCTTCGTCATGTATACCCTGCCCCGTCGATGTTCGCTGCGCTGATCGCGACGCCCGGACCGCCCGGCCTGACGCGCCGCCCTGAGAACCCTGTCCGCCGGCGTTGCCCGCCGGCCGGTGCCGCTCGGGTTTTCCCCTGCGACACACACTATATCTAGT
>NZ_BCPP01000462.1:0-5530 GCF_016586125.1 Burkholderia sp. E168m23 | reverse complement strand
AGCTGCTGGTTCGCGATCTGCTGCTTCATTTCGCTGACCTCGTCGTTGGTCAGCGTCGCGCGTGCGCGGCCGTAATCCGGCGAACCCGGGTCGGCGGCGACCGCGACGGCGTTGCCGCCGCCGGCCGCACCGCCGCTCGCGCCGGACGTCGCGACGACACCCGCGCCGCCCGGCTTCGCGGCGAGCTGCGCCTGCATCGCCTTCATCTGTTTCTGCAGCGCCGCGACCTGCGCCTGCAGCGCCTTGATTTCGGCGGATGTCGAACCGGCCAGCGCGATGCCCGGCAGCGCGCCGGCCACCAGCAGGCAGATCAGTTTCTTCTTCATTGCGGATTCTCCTAGTCGTGCGCCTGTCAAATCGGGATCGAATCGCGCGCCCCCCCTGGGGCAGCGCGTGTTGCTTGCATGCAGTGCTTGTTATCCTCGAAGCGGGAGACGAGCTGTCAAGCCGCCGCGAACGCGGCCTTCAAGTCGGCCATCCGGCGACGCTCGCGCGCGATCATCATCCGGTTCACGACGATCACGCCGATCGTCACGGCGGTGATGAACAGCGTCGCCAGTGCATTCATCTCCGGGTTCAGCCCCAGCCGCACGCGCGAGAACACCACCAGCGGCAGCGTCGTCGACCCCGGCCCGGACAGGAACGCCGACAGCACCAGATCGTCGATCGACAGCGTGAACGACAGCAGCCACCCCGACAGCAGCGCCTGCGAGATCAGCGGCAGCGTGACCACGAAGAACACCTTCAGCGGCGTGGCGCCGAGGTCGAGCGCGGCTTCCTCGAGCGACTTGTTCATCTCCTTCACGCGCGACTGCACGATGATCGCCACGTATGACACGCACAGCATCACGTGGCCGATCCAGATCGTCAGCATCCCGCGGCCCTTCGGCCAGCCGAACATCTGCTCGAGCGCGACGAACAGCAACAGCAGCGAGATCCCTTGGATCACCTCCGGAATCACCAGCGGCGCGTTGATCATCCCCGTGTACAGCGTGAAGCCCCTGAAGCGGCCGAAGCGCGCGAGCACGAAGCCGGCCCACGTGCCGATCACGACCGATGCGGTGGCCGTCAGCAGGCCGATCTTCAGCGACAGCCACGCGGCGGTCAGCAGCTCGTCGTCGTCCAGCAGCGCCGCGTACCACTTCAGCGAGAAGCCCGACCACACCGTGACCAGCTTCGACTCGTTGAACGAGTACACGACGAGGCTGATGATCGGGATGTACAGGAACAGGAAGCCGAAGGCGAGAACGCCCGTCGACAGCGGTTTGCTCGGCTTGATCATTTCGCGTCTCCCAGTTCCTTGACCTGGTAGTACTGGAACAGCGCCATCGGCACCAGCAACAGCAGCACCATCGCGACCGTCACCGCGGACGCCATCGGCCAGTCCATGTTGTTGAAGAATTCATCCCACATCACGCGGCCGATCATCAGCGTGTCGGCGCCGCCGAGCAGCTCCGGAATCACGTACTCGCCCACCGCCGGGATGAACACCAGCAGGCTGCCGGCGATGATCCCGTTCTTCGACAGCGGCAGCGTGATGCGCGTGAACGCGACCCACGGTTTCGCGCCGAGGTCGTACGCGGCTTCGAGCAGCGTCAGGTCCATCTTCACGAGGTGCGCATAGAGCGGCATCACCATGAACGGCAGGTACGAATAGACCATGCCGATATAGACGCCCGCATCGCTGTGGTAGAGCCGCAGCGGCGTGTGGATGATGCCGAGCGCGATCAGCGTGTGGTTCAGCAGGCCGTCGTCCTTCAGGATGCCGATCCATGCGTACACGCGGATCAGGAACGAGGTCCAGAACGGCAGCATCACGGCCATCATCAGCACGTTGCGGCGGTTCGGCTCCGAGCGCGCGATGTAGTACGCCATCGGATAGCCGATCAGCAAACACAGCACCGTCGACACGGCGGCCATCTTCAGCGAGCTGAGATAGGTCGCGATGTACAGGTCGTCCTGCAGCAGGAACGCGTAGTGCGACATCTGCAGCGCGAAGTGCACGACGCCGTCCTTGATTTCGACGAGCGACGTGTACGGCGGGATGCCCATGACCTGGTCGGCGAAGCTGATCTTCAGCACCAGCACGAACGGCAGCGCGAAGAACACGGCCAGCCACAGGAACGGCACGCCGATCGCGACGCCGCGGCCCGACGGCAGGAAGCGCGACAGCGCGGCGAAGCGGCCGCGGCGGGCATGACCCGCGCCGGTGCGCGCGGCGCCGGTCGACACCGGCGCGGAAGGGGTGGAAGCGGAGGTTCTCATCGTGGCGTCCTCACTGCGTCAGCACGACGCCGCTGGCCGGCGACCACGACACGAACACGTCGTCGTTCCACGCCGGCGCGCCGTCGTTCATCAGGTGCGAGCTCGACAGGTTCGACACCACCGTCTTGCCGCTCGGCAGGCGCACGTGGTACAGCGAATAGCTGCCCATGTACGCGATGTCGGTGACGACGCCGCGCGCCCAGTTGTGCTTCGAGCCCGGCTTCTCGCGCGATACGTGGATGCGCTCCGGGCGCACCGAGATGCCGACCGGCATCCCGAGCGGGCCGGTCACGCCGTGGCTCACGTACATGCGCGTTTCGAGGTCGTCGCTTTCGACGAAGATGTGATCGGGCTCGTCCTCGACCACGCGCCCCTCGAACAGGTTGGTCGAGCCGATGAATTCGGCGGAGAAGCGGCTGTTCGGGTATTCGTAGACTTCGCCGGGCGAGCCGATCTGCACGATCTTGCCCTCGCTCATCACCGCGAGGCGGCTCGCCATCGTCATCGCCTCTTCCTGGTCGTGCGTGACCATCACGCAGGTCACGTCGACCTTCTCGATGATGTTCACGAGTTCGAGCTGGGTCTTCTGGCGAATCTTCTTGTCGAGCGCGGACATCGGCTCGTCGAGCAGCAGCAGCTTCGGGCGCTTCACCAGCGAGCGGGCCAGCGCGACGCGCTGCTGCTGGCCGCCGGACAGCTGATGCGGCTTGCGCTTCGCATACTTGCTCATCTGCACGAGCGCGAGCGCGTCGGCCACGCGCTCCTTGATCTCGTTTTTCGGCGTGCCTTCCTGTTTCAGGCCGAACGCGACGTTCGATTCGACCGTCATGTGCGGGAACAGCGCGTACGACTGGAACATCATGTTGACCGGGCGGCGGTACGGCGGCAGCGACGCGAGGTCCTCGCCGTCGACGAAGATCTTGCCGGAGGTGGCCGTTTCCAGCCCGGCGAGCATGCGCAGCAGCGTGGACTTGCCGCAGCCCGAGCTGCCGAGCAGCGCGAACAGCTCGTTCTTCGCGATCGTCAGGTTCACGTTGTCGACGGCCGTGCTGTCGCCGAATTTCTTCACGACGTTTTCGATGCGCACGAATGCGTCGTTTTGCATACGGGGCGCGGCGGCCGGTTGGGTCTGGCGTGCAGCAGCGGAAGAGGGTATCGATTGCATGGGAGTCACCATTCGTTCTTCACGGATTGCAGGCGTGAGCGTCCCCGCGCGAGGCGCGCAACGCGACTCGCGAGCAACGGCTCGTGCCGGATGGAACAGGGCGCGCGGTACGCGCGGGCGGACGGAGGTCCGCGAATTTCAGGCGGGCAGGCGTACCGCGATGCCTGCGCCGCCGTGATGCATGGCGATCAGTGGCCCGTCTTCAACTGGGCCCACAGACGGTTCTCGAGGCGCAGGATGTCGGCCGGCATCGGCTTCATCAGCACCATCTTCTTCAGCACGTCTTCGGGCGGATAGACGGTCGGGTCCTGCGCGACGGCCGGCGTGACGAATTGATGCGCGGCCTTGTTCGCGGTCGGGTAGAACACCGTGTTGGTGATCGCCGCGTTGACCTTCGGATCGGAAATGTAGTTGATCCACTTCAGCGCGGCCTCGGGATGCGGCGCATCCTTCGGGATCACCATCACGTCGAACCACAGCAGGCCGCCTTCCTTCGGATTCGAGAACTTGATGTCGTACGAACGCTTCGCTTCCGCCGAGCGACGGTGCGCGATGCCGACGTCGCCCGACCAGCCGAGCACGACGCACACGTCGTTGTTCGCGAGGTCGTTGATGTAGCCGGACGAGTTGAACTGGGTGATGTACGGGCGGACTTTCTTCAGGACTTCGAACGCAGCCTGGTAGTCGCCGGGGTTCTTGCTGTTCGGGTCCTTGCCCATGTACTGCAGCGTGGCGGCGAACACGTCGACGGCCTGGTCGAGGAACGACACGCCGCAGCTCTTCAGCTTCTCCATGTTGGCCGGGTCGAACACCAGCGCCCAGCTGTCGACCGGCGCCTTGTCGCCGAGCGCCTTCTTCACCGCCTGCGCGTTGTAGCCGATGCCGTCGGTGCCGTAGGCCCAGGGCACGCCGTACTGGTTGCCCGGGTCGGCATCCGAGATCATCTTCATCAGCAGCGGGTCGAGGTTCGCGAGGTTCGGAATCTTCGACTTGTCGAGCTTCTGGTACACGCCGGCCTGGATCTGCTTGGCCATGTAGTTCGAGGTCGGCACGACGATGTCGTAGCCCGAACTGCCGGCGAGCAGCTTCGCCTGGAGCGTGTCGTCGCTGTCGTAGTTGTCGTACTTGACGTGAATACCCGTCTGCTTCTGGAAGTTCGGGATCGTGTCCGGCGCGATGTAGTCGGACCAGTTGTAGACGTTCAGCTCGTCGGCATGCGCCGACGGGCTGGCGACCGACGTGAGCGCGGCCGCGGCGGCGAGGGCGGCGACGGAACAGGCTTGGCGAAGAATGCAGGCACGCATGGTGGAATTCCCTTGAGTGATGGCGGCGTGCGGCGCCCGCCGCACGCCTGTAGGCAAAACCGTTACGAAACGCCCAGTTGCCGGGCGGTGGCATCGACGGCCTTCTTCGCCTTCGACACGAGTTCATCGATTTCCTGGCGCGAGATCACGAGCGGCGGCGACAGCAGCATCCGGTCGCCGGTCGCGCGCATGATCAGGTTGCCGTTGAAGCAGAAGTCGCGGCAGATCGTGCCGACGTCGCCCCCGTTCGCGAAGCGGCGGCGTTCGGCCGGCGCTTCGGCGAGTTGCAGGCTCGCGACCATCCCGTGGCCGTGCACTTCGCCGACGATCGGATGACGCGCGAAGGTTTCGCGCATCAGCGCCTGGAAGTACGGGCCGGTGTCGGTCTTCACCCGCTCGACGATCCCCTCGTCGCGCAGCAGCTTCAGGTTCGCGACCGCGACGGCCGCCGCCACCGGGTGACCCGAGTACGTGAGGCCGTGATTGAATTCGCCGTTGTCGATGATCGGGCGCGCGACGCGCTCATGAATGCCGACCGCGCCCATCGGCACGTAGCCCGACGTCAGGCCCTTCGCCATCGTGATCAGGTCCGGCTCGAAGCCGAAGTGCTGGTGCGCGAACCATTCGCCGGTACGGCCGAAGCCGCCGATCACTTCGTCGGCGACCAGCAGGATGTCGTACTTGCGGCAGATCCGCTGGATCTCCGGCCAGTACGTCGACGGCGGGAAGATCACGCCGCCCGCGCCCTGGAACGGCTCGCCGATGAACGCCGCGACGTTCTCCGCGCCGAGTTCGA
>NZ_BCPP01000461.1:0-5531 GCF_016586125.1 Burkholderia sp. E168m23 | reverse complement strand
AGCTGATGCAGGATGTCGTCGAGCGGCGCGTAGAAGTTGAGCGACTCGATCTGGCGGCGCGGCACCATCACGTCGTCGACCGTGATGTTCTCGAGGTCGAACAGATTCAGCAGGATGCTGCGGTGCTTGGTCGGCATGAAACTGCTCGATTCGAGCACGATGGCCCGCAGCTCGTCGGCCGACATCCGCTGGTCGCGGCCCTTCTTCGTGTTGATGCGCAGCACCCACAGCACGCCGTTCGCGAGCGCATTGACGAACCAGACGACCGGCTTGAACACGCGCATCAGCGGGGCGATCACGAGGCTCGCCGGCAGCGCGATGCGTTCGGGGAACGTCGCGCCGACGATCTTCGGCGCGATTTCCGCGAACACGATGATCAGGAACGCGACGACGCCGGTCGCGATCGACAGTGCGAGGTTGTTGCGGCCGAACGTATGGAGCGCGAGCGACGTCGTGAGGACCGGGATGATCGTGTTGAACAGGTTGTTGCCGATCAGGATCACGCTCAGCAGCAAGTCAGTGCGCGTGAGCAGCCCCTGCGTGGTTTTCGCGCCGAGTGCGCCCTGACCGGCGAGGTGCTTCAGCCGATGGCGATTGAGCGCCATCATCGCGGTCTCGGAAATGGAAAAGAAGCTGGAACAGAGGAGAAGCAGGAAGACGGCGCCGATTTGCGCCCATAAGGGAATTTGGTCCACGCGTTGGAAAGGGCAGTGAAGGACAGGGATGGGGGAAATATAGCAGAGGCCGGCGACCGCGATGTGTCGCGCGCGATACAAGGGGCTCGCGGCGGCCGGACGAAAAAAAACCGTGCACATGGTGCACGGTTTTTTTAAATCTGGTCGGGGTGAGAGGATTCGAACCTCCGGCCTCTACGTCCCGAACGTAGCGCTCTACCAGGCTAAGCTACACCCCGATTTTTGCTCTTCGGACTTCGCCGTCTTCGTGAAGATTTCTGCGTCGTCTCAAGCAAGAACGTAACTATAACGATGTTTTTTCTAAAAGGGAATACTTTGACGAAGAAAATTTTCGAGACAGAGCATCGCTTCCCGTTCGCGGCGTGTTCATGACTGCCGCGACGTCGAGTACGAGCACAACCCGAGCAGGCTTTCCTTGTAGATCGAATCGGGGAACGCGGCAATCGCCGCTGCCGCCGCCTGCGCTTCCTGACGTGCGCATTCGAGCGTGTGGTCGAGCGCGCCCGAGCGCGTGATCGCTTCGAAAATCGTGTCGAAGCGATCGGTGCCGCCCTGTTCGATCGCCTCGCGTGCGAGCGCCGACTGTTCGGGCGTGCCGCGTTCGATCAGATAGATGAGCGGCAGTGTCGGCTTGCCTTCGCGCAGGTCGTCGCCGGCATTCTTGCCCATCGCCTCGGCGGTGCCGGCATAGTCGAGCCAGTCGTCCATGATCTGGAATGCGGTGCCGATCCGGCGGCCGTATTCGGCGGCGGCGGCCTCGGTCGGCGCATCGGCGCCCGCGAGCACCGCGCCCAGGCGCGCCGACGCCTCGAACAGCTTTGCCGTCTTGTAGCGGATCACCTGCATGTAGCGCGTTTCGTCGACGTCCGCGTCGTGCATGTTGAGGAGCTGCAGCACCTCGCCTTCGGAAATGATCGTCGTCGCTTCGGACAGGATCTCCATCACGCGCATCTTGCCGACGCCGACCATCATCTCGAACGAGCGCGAGTAGAGGTAATCGCCTACCAGCACGCTTGCCGCGTTGCCGAACAGCGCATTGGCGGTCTGGCGGCCGCGGCGCAGTTCGGATTCGTCGACGACGTCGTCATGCAGCAGCGTGGCCGTGTGGATGAACTCGACGACGGCGGCCAGCACGTGCCGCTGGTGCGACGTTTCGCCGAGCGCGCCGGCGACGAGCAGCAGCAACGCCGGACGCAGCCGCTTGCCGCCCGCGCCGATGATGTACTCGGCGATCTGGTTGATCAGCAGCACGTCGGACGCGAGGCTTTGCCGGATAACGCGATTCACCTGCTCCATGTCGCTGGTGATCGGGGCGAGCAGGTGGGCGGCGCTGAGGGTGGGGGAGGCGGTGGACGACGACATGATGATGGAATTGGGTGATGCGGCGGATTATAAGTCGAATCCGCGATATGCCGGTCTGTCAGACGTGCCGGCGGCGCGATTTTGGCCGTCCGGCAGAGGCCCGCGCGCGGTAATCGTCGATCGGTTTTGACTTCGGTGCTAACCCCATGTATAATCACGTGTTTTCCGCGCGTGGTGTGCGGAAAAATTGGATCCAGAGTGAGGTTCTCAATGTACGCGGTCATAAAAACCGGCGGCAAGCAGTACAAGGTTGCCGTTGGCGAAAAACTCAAAGTAGAACAGATACCGGCTGACATTGACGCTGAAATCACGCTCGACCAGGTTCTCGCAGTGGGCGAAGGCGAATCGATTAAGTTCGGTACGCCGCTGGTCAGTGGGGCTTCCGTCAAGGCCACCGTTGTGTCGCACGGTCGTCATGCCAAGGTCACCATCTTCAAGATGCGTCGCCGGAAGCACTACCAAAAGCACGGCGGCCACCGCCAGAACTACACTGAGCTGCGCATCGACGCGATCAACGCGTAAGCGCCTCGGTAAAGGAGCAATCAGATGGCACACAAAAAGGCAGGCGGCTCTTCCCGGAACGGCCGCGACTCCGAGTCGAAACGTCTCGGCGTGAAAGTGTACGGCGGCCAGGCAATCAATGCCGGCGGCATCATCGTGCGTCAGCGCGGTACGCGCATGCACGCAGGCGAGAACGTCGGCATGGGCAAGGATCACACCCTGTTCGCGCTGGTCGACGGTCACGTCAAGTTCGCGACGAAGGGCGCGGACAAGAAACATCTGGTCATCGTCGTCCCGGCGGCTGCCTAAGTCAGGCACCCACGGGCTTCGTAGCCGAAAGGCCCCGCAGTCTTCGCGGGGCCTTTTTTTATTGGGTCGCCGCCCGCAAGTGCGGGCCGGCGACCCTCGCGCAACCGGCGTACGATCGGCCGAACGGCAGATTGTTCAAGCGTGCCGGCGCGCGGCACAATAGCGGAAATACTGGGCGGAGTGACGAATGAAGTTCATTGACGAAGCACGAATCGAAGTCATCGCCGGCGACGGAGGCGATGGCAGCGCGTCGATGCGCCGCGAGAAATTCGTCCCGTTCGGCGGGCCGGACGGTGGCGACGGCGGCCGGGGCGGTAGCGTTTACGCGATCGCCGACCGCAACATCAACACGCTGATCGACTACCGTTACGCGAAGAAGCACCTCGCGCGCAACGGCGAGAACGGCCGCGGCTCGGATTGCTACGGCAAGGGCGGCGACGATGTCACGCTGCGCATGCCGGTCGGCACGATCATCAGCGACATGGATACGGGCGAGCTGATCGCCGACCTGACCGAGCACGACCAGCAGGTAATGCTCGCTCAGGGCGGCGCCGGCGGTCTCGGCAACCTGCATTTCAAGTCGAGCACGAACCGCGCGCCGCGCCAGAAGACGGACGGCAAGCCGGGCGAGCGGCGCATGCTGAAACTCGAGCTGAAGGTGCTCGCCGACGTCGGCCTGCTCGGCATGCCGAACGCGGGCAAGTCGACCTTCATCTCGTCGGTGTCGAACGCGAAGCCGAAGATCGCCGACTACCCGTTCACGACGCTCGCGCCGAATCTCGGCGTGGTGCGTGTCGGCCCGAGCAAGAGCTTCGTGATCGCCGATATCCCGGGGCTGATCGAAGGGGCGGCCGAAGGCGCGGGCCTCGGGCATCAATTCCTGCGTCACCTGCAGCGCACCGGCGTGCTGCTGCATCTGGTCGATCTCGCGCCGTTCGACGAAAGCGTCGATCCGGTCGCGGAAGCGACGGCGATCGTCGGCGAACTGCGCAAGTACGACGAGGCGCTCTACGAGAAGCCGCGCTGGCTCGTGCTCAACAAGCTGGACATGGTGCCGGAAGACGAGCGCGAGGCGCGCGTCGCGGATTTCCTTGACCGCTTCGGCTGGGACGGCCCCGTGTTCGAGATCTCGGCACTGACGGGCCAGGGCTGCGAAGCGCTGTGCTACGCGATCTACGACTACCTCTCCGAACATTCGGACGCGCATCGCGCGGCGGAGGCGGAGGATCTCGCAGCCGACGTGCGTTTCCGCGATGCGCCGCCGGCGAAGGGCGGTGCGACGCCGGGCGACGACGCCTGAACGTTCGCTAACGCGCCGGGCGTGCCGCCCGGCGTTGGCGTTCAATCGCGCCCGGCCGGGCATGCATCAGATACAGGAGACAGTGCAGGATGCGTTCGATCATCGCGGATTCGAAGCGATTGGTGGTGAAAGTGGGCTCGAGCCTCGTGACCAACGACGGCAAGGGGCTCGATCATGCTGCAATCGGCCGCTGGGCAGCCCAGATCGCTGCGCTGCGTGCGCAGGGCAAGGAAGTCGTGCTCGTCAGTTCGGGCGCGATTGCCGAAGGCATGCAGCGGCTCGGCTGGAGCAAGCGGCCGCGGGAAATCGACGAGCTGCAAGCCGCCGCCGCGGTCGGGCAGATGGGGCTCGCGCAAGTCTACGAGAGCCGCTTCACCGAGCACGGCATCCGCACCGCGCAGATTCTGCTCACGCACGCCGATCTGGCGGATCGCGAGCGCTACCTGAACGCGCGTTCGACGCTGCTCACGCTGCTGCGGCTCGGCGTCGTGCCGATCATCAACGAGAACGACACGGTCGTCACCGACGAAATCAAGTTCGGCGACAACGACACGCTCGGCGCACTCGTCGCGAATCTGATCGAAGGCGATGCGCTGATCATCCTCACCGACCAGTCGGGGCTGTTCACGGCCGATCCGCGCAAGGACCCGAACGCGACGCTCGTCGGCGAGGCCAATGCGGGCGCACCGGAGCTCGAGGCGATGGCGGGCGGGGCCGGTTCGAGTCTCGGCCGCGGCGGGATGCTGACGAAGATCCTCGCGGCGAAGCGGGCGGCCCACAGCGGCGCGAATACCGTGATCGCGAGTGGCCGCGAGGCCGACGTGCTCGTCCGGCTGGCGGCCGGCGAGGCGATCGGCACGCAACTGATCGCACGTACCGCGCGGATGGCGGCACGCAAGCAATGGATGGCCGACCATCTGCAGGTGCGCGGCCACGTCGTGATCGATGCGGGCGCGGTCGAGAAGCTGACGGCCGGCGGCAAGAGCCTGCTGCCGATCGGCGTGATCGACGTGCAGGGCGCGTTCGCGCGCGGCGAAGTGATCGCGTGCGTCGGCCCGGACGGGCGCGAGGTGGCGCGCGGGCTCACGAACTACAGCAGCGCGGAAACGAAGCTGATTCACCGCAAGCCGAGCGGCGAGATCGAGACCGTGCTTGGCTACATGCTGGAGCCCGAACTGATTCATCGCGACAACCTCGTGCTGGTGTAATCGCCGGCCGGGTTTCGTCGTTCAAATGAAAAAGCCCGCGCGATGCGGGCTTTTTTGTGCGGCGGACGATGCGGGCGGCCCGCGTCGCGTGCCGTCAGCGCAACTGCGTCATCGCGGTGCGGTGGAACCGGATGTTTTCGAGAATCTGCCGGGTCG
>NZ_BCPP01000460.1:0-5530 GCF_016586125.1 Burkholderia sp. E168m23 | reverse complement strand
TGCCGCCGCCCACCAGCAGGACATCGACTTTCTTCGTATCGGCGGCGTGCGCCGACGATGTCGCGACGCACAGCGCGAGCGCCGACAGTATTACCCGTAACGTTTTGATCACAGCAGATCCCTTTTTCAACTTGGATGCATCGGTTTGCCATGCCGCCCGGCGCGCGGTTCCGTGGCGCCGGAACGCGGGTCCGGAGATTCGGACCGCGAATCCGGAATTCCGGATCGGCGCGGCGCGCCGTTGCATTTGCGCACGCGAAGCGATTCGGAAGGACACCTTCGGATCGGCTTCCCGCGGGCAGGCAAGCGCCTGCGTCGCGAGGGTGCGCCACGCGCCCGGGCCCGGGCGGCAAGCCTGAGCGGACGGCGCTTCAGGCTGCGTTGAAAGGGGCCGCGTGCGACGCGTTTTGCGGGGGCGGGGTGGCAAGGGGCGCGTAATATAACCGAACTCGGACAACGTGTCGCAGGCGGCGAATATCCCTGTTTTCGTGGGGTTTTTTGCGTGTCCGGGTTTCCGGAATGACGGTGCGCGACGCGGGAAAATCGATGGGGATCGGCGGGTCGAATGCGTGCGATGGAGGGGCCATGCACCAGACCGGAACATCATCGGATCGCGGCGTTGCACCGCGACCCGTTCACGCGCATCACTTCACTTCGTTCCGCCGTTCCGGCAGAACTGCTCGTAAGCCTGCGCCGAATTCGCGACCCCCCGCGCCTTCGCAAGTTCCCACGGACGCTCGCACTGCTGCGTCCGCTCGCACCACGCGTAGCCGGCCGAGCCGATGCAGCCGTGCGCGTCGCGATCGCCGCCGACCAGCGGCGGGGCCACTGGCGCGGCATTATCGGCCGGTGCCGAAGCAGCAGCCGGCGCGGACGATTGCGCCGCACAGGCGCTCAATGCGAATGCGCAGGCGATCGCGGCGGCAAACGACGCGGTGGGAAAGTAACGTTTCATCGGGTAGCGCTCCATGGGATGACGATCGACGACGGATGCCCGTGTGTGGGCGCCTGAAAGGCATGAACGGTCACGCGTCCGGCACCGGCACGCGTGACGAGAACTTCACTTCGCGCAACGCGAGACTCGACTGAATCGACGATACGCCGACCTGCTTCCTCTGCACGCGCTCGAGGCACCCGGCGAAGGTGCTGGCCGCGATGCCGGTCACAGTCTATCGCGGCGCGATCGGCGAAACGCGCATCACGCCGCGGGGCGACCTGAAGCACGGCGCGATCTCGGTGTTCACCTGCAAGAGCGGCAGGAAGGTGCTGCTCGACATCGTCTGGATGTAACGTCGCAGCGGGGCGCGTCCCGCGCCGCGCAGCCTTACGAAACTCGCACGCGCGTATCGTCCGCGCGGCGTGCCGCGTCGTGCACGATGTGCAGCTCCCGTGTGCGGATCGGCAGCGCGCAATCCGCGTCGGCGAGCGTCTTGCGCACCTGGCGCGCGAGGCGCCAGCGCATCGTCCAGAACTTGTCGGTATGCGTCCACACGCGCATGTTCGCGACGGCCGTGCTGTCGTCGAAGCGCATCACCATCACGTCCGGCGCGGGGTCCTGCAGCACGTCGGGATCGGCCACGGCCAGCGCATGCAGCGCAGCGAGCGCGCGATCGATATCGTCGTGCACGGACACTTCCACTTCGAGATCGAGGCGGCGCGTCGGGTTGCGCGTGTAGTTGCGGATCGAGCTGCCCCACAGCGCGCTGTTCGGCACGTACTCGCAGATGCCATCCGGCTTCGTGAGGCGCGTCATGAAGAGCCCGACCTCTTCGACGGTGCCCGCGACGCCTGAGCCGCCGTCGATGTAGTCGCCGACCTTGAACGGCCGCAGCAGCAGAAGCATGATGCCGGCCGCGATGTTCTGCATCGTGCCCTGCAGCGCGAGCCCGATGGCCAGCCCGGCCGCGCCGAGCACTGCGACGATGCTCGCGGTTTCGATGCCGAGCTGCGACAGCGCGCCGACGATCGCGACGATGCGGATGCCCCATACCGCGACGTCGCAGAGGATCGGCCGCAGCGTGTCGTCGACGCGCTCCTTGTTCGAGAGCAGCCGGTTCAGCCAGTTGCCGACGCGTTTCGACAGCCACCAGCCGGCGACGAGCAGCGCCAGGGCGGCGGACAGCTTGAGGGAGAGGGTGGACAACGCGTTCCACAGGAACGTCCAGCGTTCCGGATGAAGTTGATCGAGAAACATGACGGGATTCCGGTGTTGAAGACACAGTGCGCGGCGCGTGTCGCGCGCCGGCAGCCCTCGACTGTACACGGCGCGGCGGGTTTCGCGCGAATGCATGGCGTCCCGGCGGCATTGTTTTAGTACGAGTATTAAGCGGCATTCTTAACAAATAAGACGAGTCCTATTTAGCCGTTTCGACCACGCCGATACACTCGCTGTCGAGTAGCCGGATCGCGACGATCGTTCCTCAGCGATGTCCGGTTCTTTCCCGATTTTTCATTGAATAGCGAGTGACGACGTCATGCGGTCAGACCTGCGTTTCCGTGTCGCACGCGAGCAAGGTCGACCCGCGTCACGCGGCGTTCACCGTTTTCCGATGGGTCGTGCGTTCCTGCGCGGCATCGTCGCGGCGGCGTGCGTGGCCGGCGCACAGGGCGCGGCAGCGCAGGCGTTTCACGACGCCGCGCCGGCCGCGCCCGCGACGGCGGAAACCACCGATCTTGGCGACGTGCCTTTCTTCAATTCCGCGCGCACGACGTGGGGCGGCCTGCGTGCATCGTCCGCCGCGCCGCTCGACGTCGCTTATGCATCGCATGCGTGGAACGTGTCGGCAGGCACCGGGCGCGACGATCCGGTGGTGCGCTTCGGCGCCTGCGTTGCATATCGCGTGCTGTGCGATACCGCGCGCGGTGCGGTCGAACGCGGCTATGCGGCGCGGTTCGATTACGGGCTGGCGTCGGCGCTGCCCGCGACGGGTGCGCAGCCGGCGTTCGCGCACGGTCCGGTCGATCTGGCCTCCGCCGAGCCGTTCACGCTCGCGCAGCCGGATCGCGGCACGCGCGCCGGCGCGATCGTCGGCAGCCTGCACGCGTCGCTGGCGCGCGCCGATCTGCCGGCCGGCGTCGCCGCGCAGATCGCCCACATGCTGGCCGGGCGCATCGATCCGACGCAGCGCGGCGCGCAGGGCGACACCTTCCGCGTGGCATTCGAGCCGGACCATGGCGCAACGCGGCCGGGCCGCGTACGCGTGACGGCGCTCGATGTCCGCTTTCGCGGGCAGCGCGTCGCGGCCGTGTGGTTCGCCGCGCAGGCCGGCTCGCCGGGCGCCTATTACGAGTTTGACGGCATGCCGCTCGCCGGCGCACGCTTCGCGATGCCGGTCGCCGCGACGCGCATCAGCTCGCTGTTCGGCGCGCGCGTGCATCCGGTGAGCGGTGCGCGTCACGTGCATTCGGGCGTCGATCTCGCGGCGCCGGCGGGCCGCGCCGTTCATGCGTCGGAGCGCGGCGTCGTGACGTTCATCGGCACCGAGCCGCGCGGCTATGGCAAGTACGTGGTGATTCGTCATGACGGCGGTTACGCGTCGTACTACGCGCACCTGTCGGCGTTCGAGCCGACGTTGCGAACCGGCGCGCGCGTGACGCGCGGTCAACGCGTCGGCGCGGTCGGCAGCACGGGAACGGCGACCGGCCCGCATCTGCACTTCGAGGTGCGCCGGCATGCGCGCCTCGTCGATCCGATCGAGCTCGTGCACGCAGCCAGAGCGGCGAAACTGAAGGGTGCGCAACGCGTGGCGTTCAACCGCGTGGCGCGTGATGCGCGCATTCAGCTAGCATCGGCCACTTGGGCGCAACCCGTGGCGATGTCGACGCGCTCCGCATCCCATGCGGGCTGACCGCTAGCAGTTGCCCGCTCCTCGATGCTGGCCGCAATGGCCGGCATCGTTGCATGGGCCAACCGACACCCGCCGTCTCGGCATGCGCGCAACGACGCTGCGCGCGCGGCCGGACTGGTCCTACACCCCGTTGACGATTTCAGCCTGGTCTGATGGTTCCGCTTTTGCCCCGTCGCTAAGATTTTCGGATGCAACGCGCGTGGCGATTCCCACAGCGGGTCATCGCGACCGCGTTCGTACCTCAATCCACTCGATCGTGCGCACCCGGCGGCGCTCGTGAGCGCGGCCGCGCGCTTCATGCATAGACGACCGCGCTGGGCAAAACATGGCGCGGCACGCACGACGACACAACGGGATGAAAACCATCTATGTCAAAACTGGATTTCAGGTCGACACGCACGTGGGGGGCGCTGGCGGCGCACTGACGTCGACCCTTGCGTGGACGGCCGGCTGGATTGGTTCGCGCACGACCAGCGTATCGCTGGTATCGGAAACCCCGCAGCCGTTTCCGCCCGGCTTTCGCCGCGCGCACGGCAAGGGCGTCTGCTTCGTCGGCACGTTCCGTCCCGACCGCGCGGCGGTGCCGTTGTCGACCGCGCGTGTCTTCACGCAGGCGGACATCCCGGTCGTCGGACGACTCTCGATCGGCACCGGCAGCCCGTACGCGGCCGACAACTCCACGACGACGCTGAGCATGGCTCTGCTGCTGACGACCGATGACAAGCAGCAATGGCGCATGGCGATGAACAACCAGCCGTACTTCGCGACACACGAACCGGAGGGCTTTCTGGCCATGCAGCAGGCGACCGCGCCTGACCCGGCCACGGGCCAGCCAGACCCGGCGCGGGTGTCCGCGTTCCTGAAAGCGTACCCGGAGGCGGAGAAGTTCATGAAATGGGCGGCGCAGGAACCGGCTCCGGGCAGTTTCGCGGGCGCGACGTTCTACAGCGTCAATGCCTTCTATCTCGTGGCCGCCGACGGACACCGGCAGCCGGTGCGCTGGATGATGCGCCCGCATGACCCGTTCATGCCGATGAGCGATGCGCAGCGGCAGAAGGCCGACCACGACTTCCTGTTCGAAGGCGTGCGCGAGCGGCTCGCGCGCAAGCCGCTCCATTGGGACTACGTGTTGCAACTCGCGCAGCCGGGCGATCCGGTCGACGACGCGTCGCAGCCGTGGCCGGCCGATCGCAAGCAACTCGTCGCCGGCACGCTGGAAATGACGCGTGTCGTCGAACAGGCCGAGGGCGCGTGTCGCGACATCAACTTCGATCCGTCGATCGTGCCCGCGGGCGTCGCGGTGTCGAACGATCCGATCCTGAACGCGCGCTCGGGAGCGTACGCGCATTCGTTCAATCGCCGCGAACGCGAAATCGGCTACGGCAAGGCGACCGAGGCAGTCGGCAAGCAGGGGGTCAAATGAATACGCACAAGCTGGCGAGCGGTGGCGCGCCGCACCATTTCAACGCGCTGGCGCGCGGTCTGCACTGGCTGATGGCCGCGATGATCCTGGCCATGCTGTTCATCGGCGCCGGCATGATGACGTCGTTGCATCACCGGATCTGGCTGATCGACCTGCATCGGCCGCTGGGTATCGCGATCCTTGTGCTGGCGCTGCTGCGCGTCGCGAATCGGGTGCGCAGCCGGCCGCCGGCACTGCCGGCTAGTCTGCCGTATTGGCA
>NZ_BCPP01000459.1:0-5552 GCF_016586125.1 Burkholderia sp. E168m23 | reverse complement strand
CATCAGTGCAAGCACAACCTGAATTACTGGCGCTTCGGCGACTATCTCGGGATCGGCGCGGGCGCCCATACGAAGCTGTCGTTCCCGAACCGGATCCTGCGGCAGGCGCGCTACAAGCATCCGGCGACCTTCATCGAGCAGGCGAAGGCCGGCACGGCCGTGCAGGAAGAGCGTGAAGTCGGCGCGCGCGACCTGCCGTTCGAATTCATGCTGAACACGCTGCGGCTCGTCGAGGGCTTCCCCGTGCACAGCTTCGCGGAACGCACGGGCCTGCCGATGAGCACGATCGAGCCGGCGCTGAAGGAGGCGGAACGGCGCGGGCTGATCACGCGCGATTTCACGCAAATCGCGCCGACGCCGCTCGGCCAGCGTTTCCTCAACGACCTGCAGGAATTGTTCCTGCGCGACGACTGAACGCATGAACGAGGCGGCATTTCGGTTACAATGCCGCCTCGTGTGGAAGCGTGGCCGAGCGGTTTAAGGCACTGGTCTTGAAAACCAGCGACGGGAAACTGTCCGTGAGTTCGAATCTCACCGCTTCCGCCAGGAAGTTCGCCGAACCCCGTCCATTCGCAGAATGACGGGGTTTTTGTTTGTCCGCTCGCGTGCGCCCCGCACGTTCCGACGCGTCGCGCCGGATGCCGTTACAATCCCGCGCTCCGATTCGCGAAACGGGAAATCCACGTCATGAAGCCCTTCCTCGTCTCGTCGCTCGTCGCCGTGCTGGCCGCCGTCAGCACGCATGCAGCGGCCGACACCGCCTCCGGCAGCGACGCGCAGGCGTCGTGCGCGATCGCGTACGTGACCGGCGTCGGCGGTTCGCCGCGCGGCCTCAGCGAATATCTCGCGAGCCCGTCGCCATACAACTACCTGAAGGACAACGAGCTTCAGTGCAAGGTGGGCGACGACGGACGCACGTCGAACTGCACCGGGGTGACCTACCTGCGCAACGAACAGGTCAGCGTGTACGACGATTCCGATCCGGCGACGCTGACCGTCGTCGCGCGCGTGGAACTCGACCATGGCCAGAAGTATCCGGTGATCGTCGTCGTGCAGCGCAAGGACGCGCGCTGCAAGTAACGAAGTCGCGGTGCGACGCGCCGTCGGTCGAGACGGAACGTGCGTCCACGCCGCGCCTTGCGCGGCACCTGCCCGGTGGGCACGGGCGGCGGCGCTCGGTCATGCAAACCGGACCAGCACGTCAGGCAGCGCACCGGCGCCCGACGCGAAAAATACGATGATCCGCATTTCCGTCGCTCGCTCGTGGAATCGGCGCCGAATCGACACGGTACGCGCGCCCGGATACCAGCCGCCGCACACCGCTCCGGACGCCTCCCGGCCCGCCCCGCCATCGCCTAGAATTCGTTCAACACGGCGACACGAACGCCGCCGCGTGTTCGATGTATTCGATGCCGCACGCGCCACCCCTGCGCGCGGCACACGGAGATCGCCATGACCGACCTGTCGACCGCGACGGACCACGTCGATTACGAAGGCTTCGAGATCCATGTCGTGCCGGCCACGCTGCCAGGCAGCGACACGCGCTATACCTACACCGGCTACGTGTGCCATCCGGGCGTGAATCCGGCGTTGCCCGGCCATGCGGTGCCGTTTCACGCGGACGGCGAGGAAAGCTTCGCGAGCCTCGACGAGGCGACCCACGAAGCCATCCACATCGGCAAGAGCATCATCGACGGCACGCACCCCGACCTGTCGGTACTGTCGCTCGTCACGCACGGCTTCTGAACCGGCCGACGCACGTCGCCGGCGATTGCCCGGGAGGTGCGGTCGAGGTTGCCGCCTCGGCGGACCGCTGCGCCAGCCGGACGATCGATCGCAGCGTGCCGTGGCTTTCAACCTTGCAACACGCGCGTCCGCCGCGGCCGCTGTCACATGTCGCGTCACATCACGACGCACGTTGCACGGTTGCTCGACGCGGCGCCCGGCCGTCATCATCAGCGATCCCGGCGGCCGATCCAGCGCGCTATGCGTTTCTCCCCATATCGTCTCGCGTCGGTGCGCCTATCATTTTTTTATCGTCCCTCCCGGCCATTACCTCATGCGCCCCCTTCTCCGTCCGCGCGTCGCCCGGCTGCGTATTGCCGCGCTGGCCGCCGTCGCCCTGCTTGCCGCGTGCACGATCACGCCGCCTTCGTCGTTACGCTCGGTCCTGACGATTCCGTCGGTCATACGCAGCGGCAACCTCGACCAGTATCGCGTCGAGGTCGCGCATCGTGTCGCCGAACGCAATCCGTCCGGCATGCTGCACGGCACACCGCAGGCCATGCTCCGTTCGCTCGTCGTCGTCGCCTTCACCGTCGATGGCAGTGGCCGCGTCGTCAACGCATCCGTCTATCGCAGCAACGGCGACAGCGAAGCGGAAGCGCTCGCGCTCGCGTCGCTGCGCCGCTCGGCTCCGCTGCCGGCGCCGCCGTCGCGGCTGCTCGACGGCAACGGCCGGCTCGAACTGATGGAAGGCTGGCTCTTCAACGACGACGGCCACTTCCAGCTGCAAAGCACCGCCTCCGCGCAGGCGCAATCGATCGACTGATGCGCCGCCGCGGCCCAATTGCCGGTGAGCGGCGGCGCTGGCTATAATTTTCCGCACTCGCGTGGCCATCACGCCGCGCATGCGTTCGCACGCCCCACCCGGCAAGCGAGCCGACCACGCCGGCACCGGGCGGCGGCGACCTACCCGTCTCCATCGTCGACCGGCGGGTGACGTCCGCGCGACGGCGCGCGTCCACGCCGCCACCGCGTCATCCGCATCACTCATTTGCCCGGCCGCTCCCGGCAGGCCGTCGCCTGCCCGAGCGTACGCTCGGCCGAGCACCCCAACGACAAAACGGAGACATCCATGTCCGCATCCCCCCCGGCCGTTGCACACGCAACCGGTTCGGCCGGCGCCGTCAGCCACCGGCGCATCGTGTTCGCGAGCTTCATCGGCACCGCGATCGAGTTCTACGATTTCTACGTGTACGCGACGGCCGCCGCGCTCGTCATCGGCCCCGTATTCTTCCCGCACGGCTCAGCAACGGCGCAAGCGCTGTCGGCGTTCGTCACGTTCGGCATCGCCTTCATCGCGCGCCCGATCGGCTCGTTCCTGTTCGGGCACTTCGGCGACCGCATCGGCCGCAAGTCGACGCTCGTCGCCTCGCTGCTCGTGATGGGCGTGTCCACCACCGCGATCGGCTTCGTGCCCGGCTACGACACGATCGGCGCGCTCGCGCCGGTGCTGCTGTGCGTGCTGCGCTTCGGGCAGGGGATCGGCCTCGGCGGCGAATGGGGCGGCGCGGCGCTGCTCGCGACCGAGCATGCGCCGCAGGGCAAGCGCGGCTGGTTCGGGATGTTCCCGCAACTGGGGCCGTCGGTCGGCTTCCTGATGTCGAACGGCCTGTTCTTCGCGCTCGCGCTGTCGCTGTCCGACGACCAGTTCCGCAGCTGGGGCTGGCGCATCCCGTTTCTCGTCAGCGCGGTACTCGTCGCGCTCGGCCTGTACGTGCGGCTCAAGATCACCGAAACGCCCGCGTTCCAGGCGGCCCTCGACCGCAACGAGCGCGTGCGCGTGCCGGTCGCGACACTCGTCACGCAGCACTGGCGGCCGACGCTGCTCGGCGCGCTCGCGATGGTCGTCTGCTACACGCTGTTCTACATCTCGACGGTGTTCTCGCTGTCGTATGGCGTGTCGGCGCTGCATATTCCGCGCCAGAGCTTCCTCGGCCTGCTGTGTTTCGCGGTCGTCTTCATGGGGCTCGCGACGCCGCTGTCCGCATGGGCGTCGGACCGCTTCGGGCGCAAGCCGGTGCTGGTCGTCGGCGCGATCGCCGCGCTGTTGTCGGGGTTCGCGATGGAACCGCTGCTCGGCAGCGGATCGATGCCGCTCGTCGCGCTGTTCCTGACGATCGAGCTGTTCCTGATGGGGGTGACGTTCGCCCCGATGGGCGCGCTGCTGCCGGAATTGTTCCCGACCAACGTCCGCTATACGGGCGCGGGCGTCGCGTACAACCTCGGCGGGATTCTCGGTGCGTCGATCGCACCGTATATCGCGCAACTGCTGGCCGCGCGCGGCGGACTGTCGTGGGTCGGCGGCTATGTATCGGTGGCGGCGGCGATCAGCCTGATCGGTGTCCTGCTGATGCGCGAAACGCGCGACGCGTCGCTCGTCTGACCCTCCGGGGCGACCCGGGTTGCAGGGCGGCGGGCGATGCCTATACTCGATCCTGGGCGTGTCGTCGCGCGCCCGGTCCCGCCCCGACAAGGAGCCGCCGCGATGAATATCCGCCTCGCCAATGCCGACCTCGTCCTGATCCTCGCGCTCGCACTGGGCGGCGCGCTACTGCTCGCGCTGCGGTTCCGGCCGAAGACCTGGCGCGGCCTCGTGTTCGAGGCGCTGCTGGCGAACCTGGCGGCCATCGCCGCCGTCGTCACGGTCGAGGCGTTGCTCGCGTGATCGCGGCCGCCGCGCCGCGTCAGGCGGTCAGCCGCGCGCGCAACGCGCCATAGGCGGGGCAGACCGCATCGATCGCGCCCAGCGCCTCGTCGACGGTCGGCATCGCGCCCGGCTCGCCGATCGACAGCGCATGCGGCGCGCCGCCGATGCCGCAATGGTGGCGCGACGTCGCGACGAAAATCATCACGGTCGGCCGCTGCAGTGCGTGCGCCATGTGCACGAACCCGGTATCGACGCCCACCACGAGCGCGGCCCGGCCAAGCGCCGCACCGAGTTCACGCACCGTCATCGCCGGTAACACGATCGCCCCCGGCGCACGCGCGGCGATATCCCGCGCGTCGTCATGCTCGGCCGCCGATCCCCACGGCAGCAGCACGCGCACGCCGCGCGCCATCATCTCCGTGGCAAGCGCGGCCCAGTGCTCGGCCGGCCATTTCTTGTCGGGATTGGACGTCGCGTGGAACAGCAGCATGAACGGCCCGCCGTCGGTCACGGCGGCCGGCAGGTTCGCATCCTGCGGCGCGACGATGCCGTGCATGGCGGGCCCTTCCGGCACGTAGCCGAGCGCTTCGCCGGCACTCACGCGCATTCCGTGCCATGCGTCGCAGTCCGGCCGCGGGCCGAAACGGTGCGAATACGCGAAGCGCGCGCCCGTTTCGCCGAGATCCTGCGTCTGGTAGCCGAAGCGACGCGCGCCACGCGCCAGCGACGAAATGATCGCGCTCTTGTACACGCCGTGCAGATCGATGACCGCGTCGTAGCGGTGCGCACGCAACGCGCCGATCGAGGCCGAGATCGCCTTCAGGTCGCCGGCATTGCGCAGTTTCTTGAAGCGGCGCAGCGGCGCGCCCAGGACGGCGCTCACACCCGGATGCCAGCGTACGACCTCCGCGCACGATTCGTCGACGGCCCAGTCGACCGTCACGCCGGGGAACGCGCGATGCAGGTCGGCGACGACGGGCAGCGTCTGGACGACGTCGCCGAGCGACGTCACTTTCACGATAAGGATGCGTTTCACGATTTGCGGGATTCTTGACTGGCCACCTTGGCATGCTAACGAGGTTGCTGTGCGCAGAAATTACGCCAACATTACATTTGCAAC
>NZ_BCPP01000458.1:0-5577 GCF_016586125.1 Burkholderia sp. E168m23 | reverse complement strand
GAATCGGCGCTGCTCGCCGCCGAACCGCGCGCGCATACCGCGAAGGCGCTGTCGTTCTGCCAGCTCACGGTCGTACCGGCCGGCGTCCTCGATGAAGAAATCGAGCGCGTGTCCGCGCTGCTGCGCCATATCGTGCGAACGATGATCCGCCGCGTGAAGCGCAAGGACGACCAACTGGCGACCTATACGCATGCCGACTTCATGCCGGGCGTGCTGTCGTATGCGCACGTGCTGTCGCTGATGGCCGGCGCCGATGCGCGCGAAGCGGGCGACACGTGGGCGCGCCGGCCGATGCAGGCGCATGCGGCCGAAACCTCGGTGCCGCTTGCCGAAGTGATCCGCAAATGCCGCGCGATTGCCGGCCATTCCCGGCCGCACGTGCTCGCGATGCTGCGACGCATGGAGAAGCTCAACCTCGTCACGATCGAAGCCGCGCAGGCTGATGGCGCCGGCAGCGCAAGCGACTACGCGGCTTCGTCGGATGCGCGCCAGGTCGTCACGTTCGACGCCGCACGCGTGATCGACCGCGCGCAACAGGTGGCCGATCACGATCTCGACCTGTCGATCAACAGCGAACTCGAACTCATCGAACTGGCCGATCTCGAATCGCTGATCGGCGTCGACAAGACGCTGCTGCTCAACAAGTTGTCGAACGGCGAGATCGCGGAAGAAGTGTTCGCGTTCCGCAAATCGAAGGTGCTCAACTACGTCGAACAGAAGGGCGTGGCGTACTTCTCGCGTCGCAACGGGCGCCGCGGCGGCGACGTGCGCGCGCTCGAGGATCTCGTGTGGATCGACCAGCGCACGCTGTTCGACGTGATCAGCGCGTTCGATACCTACGACCTCGCGAAGCTGATCGCGAACCTCGACGATCGCGCGGTGGCCGACAAGCTGTTTTCCGTGATGACCGAGGCGCGGCGCAACGAGGTGTCGTGGGTGATGCGCCGCGAACTCAAGCTCGATCCGGTCGAGATCGAGGACATCGAGCAGCGCGTGCTGGAGGCCGTACGTGCGGCGAAGGCGCCTGCCGCGGGTGCGACGGCCGTCGCGTCGGCTTCAGCGTCGGATGCGTGATACGGAGAACGCATATGGATCTGTTGACCCTGGTCGGTGTGGTGCTGGGCGGCGCGGCGATCGTGTTCGGGTTCGCGCTGGAAGGCGGGCACTTCTCGATGCTGTTCCAGTTCGAGGCGCTCGTGATCGTGCTCGGCGGCACGCTCGGCGCGGTGATGATCCAGAACACGTGGGCGCGCTTCTTCGATGCGGTGAAGCAGTTGCGGCTCGCGTTCGTGCGGGCCCGCGAAGTCGATCGCAAGAACCTGTCCGACCTGCTCGAATGGGGCGACCGCGCGAAGCTCGACGGGCTGCTCGCGTTCGAATCGATGGACGTGAGCGGGATTCATCCGTTCGCGCGGCGCGGGCTCGAACTGCTGGCGAACGGCGTGTCGACCGCTGTGCTCGAAGATGCGTTGCAACGCGAACTCGATGCGTACGAACGCAGCCGCCTCGCGGCCGTGCGCGTGTGGCAGCAGGCGGGCGGCTATGCGCCGACCTTCGGCATTCTCGGCTCGGTGCTCGGGCTCGTGCAGGTGACGAGCCATATTCTGGAGCCGGCGCAACTTGGGCCGGGCATCGCGGTGGCGTTCATCGCGACGCTGTACGGGCTCGCGTTCGCGAACCTCGTGTTCCTGCCGCTGTACGGCAAGCTGCGCGCGCAGATCGACAGCGAGATGCGGTTCCGCAAGCTGTATCTCGATGGCTTGCTCGCGATCTCGCGCAAGGAGTCGCCGCATACGATCGAGACGCGGTTGACCGGCGATGTGCGCGGGCGTGCGGCGGAATCGCTGGCGTGATGTTCGTGCGCTTCGTGCCTGCGCGTATCTGCACCTGTTCCTTACCGTTTGGCGAACCCGGATTCCTGACAGCATGACGGCTCGAACTGACGGCGCATCCGCTGCCGATCGCGACGATGACGAACTCGAAGGCGCGCAGTCCGGACGCTGGCTGATTTCGTACGCGGATCTCATCACGACGCTGATGGTGCTGTTTCTCGCGCTGTATGTGCTTCAGCTCGCGAAATACAACGCGCTCGATGCGCGGTATCAGACGCTTGCGCGGCAGGCTGGGGGTGCTGCGACTGCTTCCGTCGATGCTGCCAAGTCCGACCCTGCGCCGCCGTGGCTCGCGCTGCTCGATTCGTTGAAATCGAATGGACGCATTGCGCTGGTGAAGGCGCCGCATGGCATCGAGATCGGTATCGACGCGAAGATTCTGTTCAATGTCGGCGATGCTCGCTTGCTGCCCCATTCGTCGCCGGTGCTGAACCAGATTGCGCAAGCATTGAGCGAGCATGCAACCGGCGACATCCTCGTCGAAGGCCACACGGACAGCGTGCCGATCGCGAACGCGAAATACGAATCGAACTGGGAGCTTTCGTCGGCGCGGGCGGGGAGTGTGGTGCGCTACTTGACCGAGCGCGGTGTCGCGCCGCATCGGCTGGCGGCGATCGGGCGGGCGGATACGCAGCCGCTTGTCGCGGGGGACGATGCTGGTTCGAGAGCGCGCAACCGGCGTGTCACGATCTTCGTTGCTTACTGATCAGCGCTTTGTATTTGCGTTGTTCGCCGTGCATATAGGCGACCGCATATGCCCACCCATCCACAACATAACGAATCTCGAATGATCGCTATCTGAAATCAGCGATGCGGTTCTGCGCGTGCATGCCGATAACCCAATCTGGCTCAGACCGAGCGGTTATCGAGGGTTCCCCATGCATTTCTGGCGCAAGCTTTCCATTCAGAACAAGCTGATTCTCAGCATGACGAGTTGCCTGCTCGTGTTCGTCGCGATTTCGAGCGGGCTCAGCGTCCGTCTGATCGGCAACGCGGTGCGCGATCGCGTCGTCCGCGAAGAGCTGCCGACCGCCGTCAATGGCATCCGCGCCGACGTGCAGCGCCAGATGGCCGGCCCGATCGCCGCGTCGCGCATTCTGGCGCGCGATGCGTTCCTGCTGCAATGGGAAGCCGACGGCGAACCCGATGCCGGCACGCGCAACTGGATTCAGCTCGCGAAGAACGTGAAGGACGAGCAGAAGGCCGCGTCCGTGCAGTGGGTGTCGGTGAAGAGCGGCAACTACTACAACGAAGCCGGCCTGCAGCGGAAGGTGACCGACAAGGATCAGTGGCTGACCAACTTCCTGTCGTCCGGCAAGGCGTACGACGTGAACATGGATCGCGAGGTGACCGTCGGCGGCTACATGATGTTCATCAACAGCCGCGTGGAACTCGACGGCGTGCCGATCGGCGCGGCGAGCATGAGCCTGTCCGTCGATGCGCTCGCGAAGGGCATCTCGGCTTACCGGATCGGTGAGACCGGGTTTGCGTACCTCGTGCGCCCCGACGGCGCGATCATGATGCATCGCGATACGTCGCTGATCGACGGCAAGCATTTTCTGAAGGATGAGCGGGGACTGCCGGGGGATGCGTCGTCGACGCTGCTTGCGGGCAAGCCGTATGCGTACCTGAGCTATGAGGGTGATGGCGGCGCGCGCTTCATCGCGACGTCGTTCATTCCGGAACTGAATGCGTATGTGGTCGTTCAGGTGCCGCAGGCCGAACTGCTCGGGCCGGTGACGCGTGCGATTCGCAGCGCGGCGCTGGTGGCGGCGGTGGTGGGGCTTGGGGTTGCGTTGCTCGTGATCTGGCTGGTGGGGCGCGCGATTGCCGCGCCGATTCGGCGGGCGGCGACGCTGCTGTCGGAGATCGCCAGCGGTCAGGGCGATTTGACGCGCCGGATGACGGTGGAGAGCGAGGACGAGATCGGGCAGTTGTCGGATGCGTTCAATCGGTTCGTGTCGTCCCTGTCGACGCTCGTTCATCGGATTCGGGCGGCTTCGGCTTCGATTGCGACTGGGTCGGCGCAGATTGCTTCGGGGAATGCGGATCTGAGCGAGCGCACCGAAGGGCAGTCGAGCAACCTGGAGCGGACGGCTTCGTCAATGGAAGAGATCACGGCCGTGGTGCGCAACAACACCGAGACGGCGACTACCGCGGCGAAGATGATCAACGGTGCGGCGGATACGGCGGCGCGGGGTGGGCAGGTGGTGGGCGAGGTCGTGACGACGATGGAGCAGATCAGTGACGCTTCGCAACGGATTTCCGAGATCATCGTGATGATCGACAGTATCTCGTTTCAGACGAATATTCTGGCGCTGAATGCTGCGGTGGAGGCGGCGCGGGCGGGGGAGCAGGGGCGCGGGTTTGCTGTTGTCGCTTCGGAAGTGCGGAATCTGGCGCAGCGCAGTGCGCAGGCGGCGAAGGAGATTAAATCGCTGATCGAGCATAGCGCGGGGACGGTGGGTGCCGGGTCGCGGCTCGTTAGTGAGGCGGGGAAGGTGATGAGCGATGTTGTTGCGCAGGTTCAGGGCGTTAGCGCGATGATGAGTGAAATTGCGGAGGCTAGCCTGGAGCAGAGTGCCGGGATCGATCAGATTGGGGATGCGGTGCAGTCGCTCGATCAGATGACGCAGCAGAATGCGGCTTTGGTCGAGGAAAGTGCGGCGGCCGCGGAGAGTTTGAAGCAGCAGGCGGCGGAATTGACCAAGCTGGTTTCGGCTTTTAAGGTGGATGAGTAAGGGCTGGTTGATGGTTTGAGTTTGGGGCGTTTCTGAGGGACGGCTGCCGTGGGGTCACGGCGGCCGTTTTTTGTTGGCACAGGGTTTGGCGGCATTTATAGAAATGAAACGAATTTTCAGATCGAAGATTTTTGCAGGCCGGTGATGCTTCTCGCCACCACCGCTACAGAGGGCGCGAAGGTTGTTGAGTCACCGACGGATTCTTACCTGGTTTATCGGGGAGAGGGTTGCGGCAGAGGTGGGTGCGGCGAAGATGGAGGATAGGGGGCATGCCACAAAATAATACCGGCGACATGAACATACGGCCGGTTAAGGCGGGCAGGTCAAGGTGAAATGGTTTTCTGCACAGGCGGGAGTAACGTGCAAAGCTCTGTCGTCGATGACAGGAAACTGACTCTGTTTGTTACGACGGTTTCGCTTCTGAAGCGGCGGGTGAAGACTAGGGATATGAAGATCAAGTCGTGCCGATATCTTCGATAGCGAGACTTTTTATGCGGATGTGTTCGCTGAGGCCGCAGCGATGTTTCGGTCTGACGATTTTCCGGTGAAGAATGTATTCGACTGATGCGGTAAATGCTATTATTAATTTTCGTTGGAAAATCAATAAAATAATGGATTTAATCCTTGGTGGCGGCTCCTATTGATGGTGCCCGCGGATTTGAATTGCGGGCACGTGATCGGAATTTTATGTGGATTTGTCTATGTCACTGAAAATTTTGATCGCCCAGGGCTCCAATTGCAAATCGATACAGGAACCGTGCACTAGTATATGCGGCATACAAATGAGCTCCATCTTTTTTGTCTTCATCTCCGAAATCGCAAACGGATTTTATTGATATGCATTTTGGTCGTGGTTCTGATGCATATTGTGCGGCAGTAAAAACTGCATAAGTTTCCATTTCTACGCCGACTAAATTCTTGTGTTGATCTTTGACGTCATCCAT
>NZ_BCPP01000457.1:0-5586 GCF_016586125.1 Burkholderia sp. E168m23 | reverse complement strand
GGCTATCGAACTGCTCGCCGAACGCGCTCTGCGTATGGGTCATGCGCGCGACGCGCCCGTCCATCCCGTCGAGCACCATCGCCACGAAAATCGCGATCGCGGCGATCTCGAAGCGTACGTTCATCGCCTGCACGACCGCGAAGAAGCCGCAGAACAGCGCGGCGGTCGTGAATGCGTTCGGCAGCAGATAGATGCCGCGCGTCTTCAGGAACCGCTGGCGCGCGGCGCGGCGGCTCTCGAGCGGCGCCGCATCGGGCGCCATCACCTTGTTGCGGCGGAACGGGCGTGGCGTCTGGCCGGAGCCGTTACGCGGCCGACGCGGTTTGAATGCGGCCATCGTGCGCCCCGCCGCTTACTGTTCGAGCTCGGCGAGGATCGTCGACGACGCGTAGACCTTCTCGCCGATCGACACCTTCGCGCGGCTGCCGAGCGGCAGGTACACGTCGACGCGCGAACCGAAGCGGATGAACCCGTAACGCTGGCCGCGCGACAGCGGCTCGCCGGCGCGCACGTAGCAGAGGATCCGGCGGGCGATCAGGCCGGCGATCTGCACGGACGTGACGGTCTTGCCGCTCGCCGTCTGGATCACGACCGCATTGCGCTCGTTCTCGGTCGACGCCTTGTCGATCGCCGCGTTCAGGAACGCACCCGGGAAATACTCGACCTTGCTGATCGCGCCATCGACCGGCGAACGCTGCGAATGGACATTGAAGACATTCATGAACACGCTGATCTTCAGCGCTTCGCGGTTCGCGTACGGATCCTGCGCGGTCTCGACCGCGACGATGCGGCCGTCTGCCGGGCACAGCACCGCGTTCGGCTGCGCCGGGATCGGGCGCTGCGGATCGCGGAAGAACTGGACGACGAAGACGAGCAGCAGCCAGAACGGCCACGCGAAGCCGAAGCCCCCGACGGCATGGATCAACAGCGCGACGACGGCTGCAATCGCGATGAACGGCCAGCCTTCGCGCGCGATGATCGGATGAGGATAGTTCATGGATTCGTTCTGTGTTCGGTGAATTGCAAAGCACGTAGCATAACAAAAGCCGCCCGGGGCACTGCTGCCTTCGGACGGCTTTTTGATGCCGACCCTCCACTCGAAGGGCCGGAACAGCACGAGGTGCTTAGTTCTTCGTCTGGTCGACGAGCTTGTTCTTCGCGATCCACGGCATCATCGCACGCAGCTTCGCGCCGACCTGCTCGATCTGGTGCTCGGCCGTCAGGCGGCGGCGCGACTGCAGCGTCGGGGCGCCTGCCTTGTTCTCGAGAATGAAGCTCTTCGCGTACTCGCCCGTCTGGATGTCGGTCAGGCACTGCTTCATCGCCTTCTTCGTCTCTTCCGTGACGACGCGCGGGCCGGTCACGTACTCGCCGTACTCGGCGTTGTTCGAGATCGAGTAGTTCATGTTCGCGATGCCGCCTTCGTAGATCAGGTCGACGATCAGCTTCAGCTCGTGCAGGCACTCGAAGTACGCCATTTCCGGCGCGTAGCCGGCTTCGACCAGCGTCTCGAAACCCGCCTTGATCAGCTCGACGGTACCGCCGCACAGCACGGCCTGTTCGCCGAACAGGTCGGTTTCGGTTTCTTCACGGAAGTTCGTCTCGATGATGCCTGCACGGCCGCCGCCGTTTGCCGCCGCGTACGACAGCGCGATGTCGCGTGCCGCGCCCGACTTGTTCTGCGCCACCGCGATCAGGTGCGGCACGCCGCCACCTTGCGAGTACGTGCCGCGCACGGTGTGGCCCGGCGCCTTCGGCGCGATCATGATCACGTCGAGGTCGGCGCGCGGGATCACCTGGCCGTAGTGCACGTTGAAGCCGTGCGCGAATGCGAGCGCCGCGCCCTGCTTGATGTTCGCGTGGACTTCCTTCGCGTACACGTCGGCGATCTGCTCGTCCGGCAGCAGCATCATGACGACGTCCGCGCCCTTCACCGCTTCCGCGACTTCCTTGACCGACAGGCCGGCGTTTTCGGCCTTGCTCCACGACGCGCCGCCCTTGCGCAGGCCGACCGTCACGTTCACGCCGCTGTCCTTCAGGTTCAGCGCGTGTGCATGGCCTTGCGAGCCGTAGCCGATGATCGTGACTTGCTTGCCCTTGATGAGGGAGAGGTCAGCGTCTTTGTCGTAGAAAACGTTCATGATGGTTCCTTCGCTAATTCAAAAAATTCAATAATTCGTTCGGATGGAGTACTGCGGGCCGGGACATGACGGCGCACCCGGCGTGCCTCTTTGGCTATGTCGGCATCACACCTTCAGGATGCGCTCGCCGCGTCCGATGCCGGAGCTGCCGGTGCGCACGGTCTCGAGGATCGCGCCCGCGTCCAGCCCCTGGATGAATGCGTCGAGCTTGTCGCTCGCGCCCGTCAATTCGATCGTGTAGGTCTTCTCGGTCACGTCGATGATGCGGCCGCGGAAAATGTCCGACATCCGCTTCATTTCTTCGCGCTCCTTGCCCACTGCACGTACCTTGATCAGCATCAGCTCGCGTTCGATGTGTGCACCGTCGGTCAGGTCCACCACTTTCACCACCTCGATAAGGCGGTTCAGATGCTTCGTGATCTGTTCGATCACGTCGTCGGAGCCAATGGAAACGATGGTGAGCCGCGACAGCGATTGGTCTTCGGTCGGCGCCACCGTCAAGGTTTCGATGTTGTAGCCGCGTGCGGAAAACAGGCCGACCACGCGCGACAGCGCGCCCGGTTCGTTCTCCAGCAGGACGGAAATGATGTGTCTCATGTTCGCTTCTTCCAGAATGTGTCCGTGTCGATTCACTCGCGCCGCGCGCCGCCGCGTGCCGCACCGCCCTTCGTGAAGGCGGCCGCATCGGGCCAGACGCGCGTCGCGCCGTTACAGATCTTCCGATCCGAGCAGCATCTCGGTGATGCCCTTGCCGGCCTGTACCATCGGCCAGACGTTTTCGGTCGGATCGGTCTGGAAGTCGAGAAACACGGTGCGGTCCTTCAGGCGCAACGCTTCCTTCAGCGCCGGCTCCACATCCGAAGTCTTTTCGATCCGCATGCCGACATGGCCGTACGCTTCGGCGAGCTTCACGAAATCGGGCAGCGCATCCATGTACGAATGCGAATAGCGCTTGCTGTATTCGATCTGCTGCCACTGGCGGACCATGCCGAGGTAGCGGTTGTTCAGCGAAATGATCTTCACGGGCGTGTCGTACTGCAGGCAGGTCGACAGTTCCTGGATGCACATCTGGATCGAGCCTTCGCCCGTGATGCACAGCACGTCGTCGTCCGGATGGGCCATCTTCACGCCCATCGCCGCCGGCAGGCCGAAGCCCATCGTGCCGAGGCCGCCGGAGTTGATCCAGCGACGCGGCTTGTTGAAACGGTAGAACTGCGCGGCCCACATCTGGTGCTGGCCGACGTCCGAGCACACGAACGCATTGCCGTCCGTCAGCTCCCACGCCTTTTCGACCACGTACTGCGGCTTGATGATCTCGCTTTCGCGGTCGAACTTCAGGCAGTCCTTCGCGCGCCAGCCTTCGATGTCCTTCCACCATTGCGCGAGCGCCTCGGTGTCGGGGCCATGCTCGGCCGTCTGCAGTTGCTCGATCAGCTCCTTCAGCACTTCCTTCACGTCGCCGACGATCGGGATGTCGACCTTCACGCGCTTCGAAATCGACGACGGGTCGATGTCGATGTGAATGATCTTGCGCGGGCGTGACGCGAAGTGCGCCGGGTCGCCGATCACGCGGTCGTCGAAGCGGGCGCCGATCGCGATCAGCACGTCGCAGTGCTGCATCGCCATGTTCGCTTCGTAGGTGCCGTGCATGCCGAGCATGCCGAGGAATTTCTTGTCCGACGCGCGATAGCCGCCGAGGCCCATCAGCGTGTTCGTGACCGGGTAGCCGAGCAGGTCCGCGAACTGGTTCAGTTCACGCGACGCGTCGGCGAGGATGATGCCGCCACCCGTGTAGATGTACGGACGCTTCGCGGTCAGCAGCAGCGACACGGCCTTGCGGATCTGGCCCGAATGGCCTTTCGTGACGGGGTTGTACGAACGCAGCGACACGCTCTTGATCGGCTCGTACTGGCACGGCGTCTTCGAGATATCCTTCGGGATGTCGATCAGCACCGGGCCCGGACGGCCGGTGCGGGCGATATAGAACGCCTTCTTGACGGTTGCCGCGAGGTCGCGCACGTCCTTCACGAGGAAGTTGTGCTTCACGCACGGACGCGTGATGCCGACGGTGTCGCATTCCTGGAACGCATCCTGGCCGATCGCGGCAGTCGGCACCTGGCCGCTGATCACGACCATCGGGATCGAATCCATGTAAGCCGTTGCGATGCCGGTCACCGCGTTGGTGACACCGGGGCCCGACGTCACGAGGCAGACGCCGACATTGCCGGTGGAGCGCGCATACGCATCGGCTGCGTGCACGGCCGCCTGTTCATGGCGCACCAGCACGTGCTGAATCTTGTCCTGCTTGTACAGCTCGTCGTAGATGTAGAGAACCGAGCCGCCGGGGTAGCCCCAGATGAATTCGACGTTTTCGTCGGCCAGTGCCTTCATGAGCACGGTACCGCCGATGGAGTCGCTATCGGGAGGGGAAAGGGGTTCCGACGTGGAGAATTCCGCGCTGGGCATGTTCATTTTGACCTTTCGAATTTTCGGCAAAAAATTGATCGGGTGCTCTCTGCCGGGCTTGTGGCTCGGGTTCAAGCGGCGCGTCCAGTTTGAAGGGCGGGCTTCTTGGGCCAGCCTCAAATGAGACCATCACTTCATGTTGCGAATCGTTGACGATAGCGGGTCGCGCTGGGGCCGTCAAGCAAAATATCCCGCAGCGCATCATGCACGCCGCCGGGCGCCCCGCCGGCGCGGCTCGCGCGCAACGTGCGGCGCCCGACCCGGTGCCAAGCCGCGCGAAAATTTGATAGCATCCGCGGGTTTTACGAAATTTTTCGACCTTTTACACCACGCAGCGGGCCGCAGCGCATACCTTCACGGAATGGCATCAGACAAGGAACTCGCCGACTTTCTGGCGGGCGTCGAAAGGCGCGCGTTCAAGCAGGCTGCGTACGCCGTGCGTGACGACGATGCGTCGCTCGACATCGTGCAGGACGCGATGATCAAGCTCGCGGAAAAGTACGGCGACCGGCCGTCGGCCGAGCTGCCGCTGCTTTTTCAGCGGATCCTGCAGAACGCGATCCACGACTGGTTCCGCCGGCAGAAGGTCCGCAATACGTGGGTGACGCTCTTCTCGTCGCTGAACAACACCGACGACGACGACTTCGACCCGCTCGAAACACTCGAATCCGCGGACGACAACGCGGGCGTCGAGAGCAGCGAGCACCGCCTCGAACGAGAGCAGGTTCTGGCCCTGATCGACGAAGAAATCCAGAAACTTCCGGCGCGTCAACGGGAAGCGTTCCTGATGCGTTATTGGGAAGATATGGATGTCGCCGAGACTGCCGCCGCAATGGGGTGCTCCGAGGGCAGCGTCAAGACGCACTGCTCACGAGCCACTCATACCCTGGCGCAAGCGCTCAAGGCCAAAGGAATCACGCTATGAGCTCCGCAAACCGAGAACACGAATTCGCGCTGAAGGTGCGCCGCGCGCTGGACG
>NZ_BCPP01000456.1:0-5587 GCF_016586125.1 Burkholderia sp. E168m23 | reverse complement strand
CGGCCTTGCCGAGTTCGACGCCGTGATGGCGCAGGATCGCGTACGCGGCGATCGCATGGAAGTAGAACTGCGGCAGCGCCCAGTCGCGCGCGTACTGTTCGCCCGTCATGTCGAACGCGATCCCGTTCGGCAGTTCGAGCGCGATCGGCCGCGCTGCGCCACCGTCGAGCGCATCGGGTGCGAGTTCGCCGAGAAACGTGAGCGTGCCGGCGATGATCGCCTGCGCATCGGCCGGCGAACCGGGTTGCGCATCGGCGTTCCAGCCCGCCTCGCGCAGGGCCAGCAATGCCGCCGGCAGCGGCTCGCCGCGCAGCCGGTAAACCGGCTCCATCGCCTGGAAACACGAGAAGCGCACCTGGGCGGCAAGCGGATACATGTCGGGCGCCAGCCTCAGCGTCATCGCCGCGTCGGGTTCGTCGCCCGCGGCCTGCCGGTGGGCGACCGCCTTGTCGAGCCACGCGGACTGTGCGCGCAACATCTGGGTATAGGTCGGAACGAGAAGTTGGGTGGGTGACACGCATGCGCTCCTGTGTTGGGGTTCTCGCCCCACGATAGCAGCGTCGGCGCGAACCTGCATCCTGATCGAGGTAGCGGCTTGAACGATGACGGACTCGCCTGAAGACCGTGCCACTTGTTTTTGCTGCGCAACATGAGCGACGCAGACCCGGCGGCCATCCCTTCCAGACGTGTCGACGCCGGAACCGCGCGAAAGAGGCTGGCGCGGCCTTGTAGCGGCATCTCCGACTATGTCGCACGCATCGCGGACAACGCCTGCGAAACGCGCGCGACCACGCCGGACCAGTCCGTTTCCGTCGCCGCCTGCCGAAACAGCGTGACGACGTCCGGGTACCACACGGAAGTCGTGCCCGCGCCGCTCCAGCGCCAGTCCGTGCCCACGTTCGACAGCAGAATCCACGCGGGCTTGCCGAGCACCGCGCTCAGGTGCATCACGGCGGTATCGACGCCGATGACGAGATCGAGCCGCGCGACGATCGCGGCGACATCGGCGAAATCGGTGGTCCGGTTGCCCAGATTGACGATGAAGCGATCGCCGATTCCGGCACGCAGATCGGCTTCGTTCGCGCCCTTCTGAAGACTGACGAACGTGACGCCGTCGATGTCCCACAGCGGCGCGAGCGTCTGCAGGCCGGGCAGCGAGCGCACGCGGTCGTTCGCGTGACCGGGATTGCCTTGCCACACCAGGCCGACGCGCAGGCGCCCTTTGGGCATCAGCCGGTCCCATTTCGACGCCGCATGCCGAGGCGCGTGCAGATAAGGCAGCGTGGCCGGAATGGACGCCGGCGATTCCCGCAGATTGACGGGAATACTCCACACATAAGTCCAGAAATCGTGACGCGGGCAGGCGGCCGGATCGAACCTGTCGCGCGCCACGACGGCATCCGCTTCGGGGAGCGTCGCGAACAGCCGCTGCGTCGCGGCCGAGCACACCAGCGTGATCCGTTTCGCCCCGAGCATCCGGAGTTTTTTGACATAGCGGACCAGCTGGATCTGGTCGCCGTGCCCCTGTTCCGGCCAGATCAGCAGCGACGCGCCGTCGATCGGCTCGCCCTGCCACTGCGGGAACGATACGGCGGGCGCGTCGGAAAATGCGCCGTTGAGATCGGGGGCGTGACGCGCTTCGAAGAGCGGCAACCCCGCGATCCAGTCGTTCCGGTGCAGCAGCACATTCGCCAGATTGAGCCGGTATTCGGCACGCCCGGGCTCGAGCGCCAGCGCCTGCCGATAGGCCGCTTCGGCTTCGTCGTAGCGGCCCAGGTCCTTCAACACCAGGCCGAGCGCGTTCAGCGCCGCATGATCGCCGGGCGTCTGTTCGACGGCGATCCGGATCGCCCGTTCCGCCTCTTCCAGACGATGCCTGGACCGCAACAACATGCCGAGATTGAGGTGCGCCTGGCCGTGGCCCGGTGCTTTCGAAACGGCACGCACGAACGCCCGCTCGGCGTCGGCATCCCGCCCGCTCGACTGATAGAGCACGCCCAGGTTGTTGTCGATATCGGCCGACCGGGGCGCCGCGTGCGCTGCCCGCTCGAGGCACGCCTCGGCGGCGACGAGGTTGCCGAGCTTCAAATGGCACACGCCCGCGAGGTTCAGCAATTCACCGTGATCGCCGTGCTGCGCGAGGAGCGATTCCGCCGCCTGGATCGCGGAGTCGAATCGGCCCTGTACGTAGTGTTCCCTGACCGGCGTGACGGCCGCATCGTCCATCGGAAGAGTGTCGCGGTGGGGTTGCATGGACGGAATGATCGTCGCGGTCGGCGCAACGTGCAACGTCGGCAAATTCGGGCGTCAGCGCGGAGCGTGCCGCGCCAGAAACCGGTCGAGCTGCGACGCGAACGTCTTGCCGTCGCGCGCGCTGAACGGCGCCGGCCCGCCCGTATCGATGCCCGCGCTGCGCAACTGGTCCATCATCGCGCGCGTCGACAGGCGCTCCTCGATGTTTTCGCGGCTGAACCAGTTGCCGCGCGGGTCGAGCGCATGCGCGCCCTTGTCGAGCACGGCGGCGGCCAGCGGGATGTCCGCGGTGATCACGAGGTCGCCCGGCTCCGCCAGCTCGACGATGCGCGCGTCGGCCACGTCGAAGCCGGCCGGCACCTGCACGGCCTTGATGAACGGCGACGGCGGCGTGCGCAGAAACTGGTTCGCGACCAGCGTCACGCAGATTTCGGCGCGACGCGCGGCGCGAAACAGCATGTCCTTGATGACGGCGGGACACGCGTCGGCATCGACCAGTACTTGCATGGCGGAGGTTTCCAGTGAGCGGAGGCAGAAGCGGCGATCATAGCGCACCGCCGGCCGGCCATCAGCCGGCGAGATCGGTGCGAAGCGCGTCGGCCGTCACCCACTGCGCGCCCCACGCGGCGGCGAGCCGGGCGCCCTGCCCGATCCGCACGGCCACATCGTCGAAGTCGACGAACACGACGTGATCGGCCGCCGCGGGTCTGGCCGGCGTCTCGCGCGTGCGCCCGTCGGACAGCACCCACAGCCAGCGCGCCTTGCCGGGCTCGCGCCGTGCCGCGCAGGCGAGCAGCTGCGCGGCGGCCTCGATGCCGTCCGCGAGCGGCGTACCGCCGCCGCCGTCGACCGGTTCGAGCCAGCGCGCGTTCCACCAGCGCGGCACGGCCGGGCCGAAGCGCCGCGCGGCGCCTTGACCGCCGAAGCAAATCAGCGCGGTTTCGACCCGCTCGCGCGCGGCCTGATCGAAATACGCGACGATCAGCCCCTTCGCGAGCGCGAGTCGTTCGTGCGACAACATCGACGCCGAACAGTCGAGCACGAAGCAATGCAGCGCACGCGGCGTACCCGCGCGTTTCCCGAAGCGCAGATGCTCGCGATGCAGCGGGCCGCCGCGTTTCGCGGCGAGCGTCGCCGGCCACGCGATGGCCGTGCCGGCGCGCACCGTGCCCGGCACGCGCGCGGCCGCGCCTGACTGCCATCGAGGACCGCGAATCGCGTTCGCGGCGGCGCCGGCTCGATGGCTCAGCGTTTTTTTAGCGGCAGCGGCACGACGCTTTTCACGTCGCGCAGCCCGGCCGGTTCGGGCGGCAAGTAGCCCCAGTCGCCTTGCGATGGGGACGCGTCGGCCTTCGTGTCGTCCTGTCGCTTGTCAGGCTGCCGTGGTGTGTCCGACCGCGAACGATCGTCGCGCTCTCCCCCTTGTTGCGACGACTGCTGCGACGGCGGCGGCCCCGCATGGCGCCGGTGCCGCAGCACGGCTTCGGCCACGCGCGCCACATGCGACACCGTCACCGCGTCGGCCTGTTCCAGTGCGGCCAGCGCACGCGCGGCGCGCAGCATCACGAGATCGGCCCGCAACCCGTCGACGGCCGCGTCGATGCACAGTGCGCTGACGTGCGCATGGACCGCATCGTCGAAATCGAGCGCCGGCAGCCGCGCGCGCGCCGCATGAATGCGGTCCGCGAGTTCCCGCTGGGCCGCCGCGTGACGCGCGCGAAACGCATCCGGATCGAGATCGAACGCGAGTCGCGCCTTCACGATCCGCTCGCGCTGGGCGGCGTCGAAGCAGTTCTCCAGCTCGACCATCAGCCCGAAGCGATCGAGCAGTTGCGGCCGCAACTCGCCTTCCTCGGGGTTCATCGTGCCGACCAGCACGAAGCGCGCATCGTGCGCGTGCGACACGCCATCGCGCTCGACGATGTTCACGCCGCTCGCGGCGACGTCGAGCAGCGTATCGACGAGCCCGTCGGCGAGCAGGTTCACTTCGTCGACGTACAGCACGCCGAGATGCGCGCGCGCCAGCAGGCCGGGTCGAAAACGCACGCCGTTTTCGGCCAGCGCATGCGCGAGATCGAGCGTGCCCGTCACCTGCTCGTCGCTCGCCGATAGCGGCAGCGTGACGAACTGCCCTTCCGGCAGCAGCTCCGCCAGGCCGCGCGCGGCCGTCGATTTCGCGGTGCCGCGCGGGCCGCTGACGAGCACGCCGCCGAGCGACGGGTCGATCGCGACAAGCAGCAGCGCCTGCTGCAACGCGTCCTGCGCGACGAGCGCCGCAAACGGAAAAACCGCGCGGGCGCGGGGCGTGGTCGGATCGGTCATCGCCGCCCTCCTTCCTGGCGTTGTTCGCTGGCGAGCCAGACCGCTTCGATCCGCTCGCGATAGGGGCCGGGCTGCTGCCACAGCCCGCGCTGCATCGCTTCGACGAAGCGTTCGCAGATGCCGTGCAGCGCCTTCGGGTTGTGCCGTTCGAGGAACGCGCGGGTGGCGTCGTCGAACAGGTACGCGTCGGCGACGAGCGCGTACTGGTGATCGGACAGCACGCGCGCGGTCGCGTCATAGCCGTACAGGTAGTCGACGGTCGCGGCCAGCTCGGCCGCGCCCTTGTAGCCGTGACGCTTCACGCCGTCGAGCCATTTCGGATTGACGACGCGCGAGCGGATCACGCGGGCAATTTCCTCGCGCAGCGTGCGCATCTTCGGCGCGACCGGGTTCGCATGGTCGCCGTGGTAGATGCTCGGCTGCTGCCCGGACAGGTGCCGCACCGCTGCCGTCATCCCGCCCTGGAACTGGTAGTAGTCGTTCGAATCGAGGATGTCGTGCTCGCGGCTGTCCTGGTTCTGCACGACGACGTCGATCGTCGCCAGCCGCTCGCCGAACACGTCGGGCGCTGCATCGCCCGCGCTGTTCTGCGCGTACGCATGACCGCCCCATTGACGGTAGGCATCCGCGAGATCGGCGTCGGTCTGCCAGCGGCGCTGGTCGATCAGGTCCTGCAGGCCGGCGCCGTAGCTGCCCGGCCGCGCGCCGAACACGCGCCAGCCGGCGCGCCGGCGCGCTTCGTCGGGCGCCACGCCCTGCGCGGTCCACTTCTCCCGTTCGCGCTCGATGCGTGCGCGAATCGGGTTCAGCTCTTCGGGCTCGTCGAGCGCGGCGACGGCCTGCACGGCCGCATCGAACAGGTGCATCAGATTCGGGAACGCGTCGCGGAAGAAGCCCGACACGCGCAGCGTCACGTCGATGCGCGGCCGGTCGAAGATCTCGATCGGCAGGATCTCGAAGTCGGTCACGCGATGGCTGCCGTGCGCCCATTTCGGCCGCACGCCGATCAGCG
>NZ_BCPP01000455.1:0-5590 GCF_016586125.1 Burkholderia sp. E168m23 | reverse complement strand
TCGGTGGCGTAGCAGGCGGCAGCAGCGGCCCGCTCGCTCCGGTCACGGGCCTCGTCTCCACGGTCACCGGCGCGCTCGGCGGCGCAACGGGCGGTACCAGCGGGGGCCCGCTCGCCCCGGTCACCGGTCTCCTCGGCGCAGTCACGGGCGCCCTCGGCGGCGCAACGGGTGGCGCAGGCGGCAGCAGCCCGCTCGCCCCGGTGACGAACGCCGTCTCCACGGTGACGAGCACGGTCGGCGTACCGGCACTGAGCGGCGGCACGGGTGCCGTCACGAACTCGGGCGCGGCGTCGAATCCGCTTGCGCCCGTCACGTCGTTGATCGGCGGCCTGCTCGGCGGCACGCACGGCAAGTAATCCGACATCCATTCATCGAAAAGACAGCGAGGAGTCCATCATGTCCCAGCAACGTTCCATCCCGACGGTCGCCCTGCGCCAGTGGCGCGCGCCCCTCACCGCCTTCGCCGCGGCGTGCCTGCTGGCCGCCTGCGGCGGCGGCGGCGTCAGCTCGCCGCCGACCAGCAGCAACGACAACAACAACCCGAGCACGAGCGGCACGTCCGGCACGAGCGGTACCAGCGGCTCGTCGACCGGCACCAAGGGTGTCATCAGCACGGTCGGCCAGACGGCCACCGACCTCGGCAGCACGGTCGGCAACATCAGCCTGCCGGGCCTCGGCGACGGCGTGACGAAGGGCGTCGGCAGCACGCTGTCCAGCACCGGCACGATCGTCGGTGCGGCAGCCGATGCGGTGAGCAACGGGCTGGGACAGATCGGCTCGACGAAGGACCCGGTGGGCACCACGGTTGCCGGTCTCGGCAACGTCGTCGGCGCAACCAGCAACACGGTCTCCGGCCTGAGCTCGACGGTCAAGGCGCTGGGCACGGGCCCGCTGGCACCGCTCGCGCCGGTCACGACGCCGGTCGGCACCGTGCTCGACACGGTCGCCAACGGCCTGACGGCCGCCGGCACGACGATCGGCTCGACGTTGTCGTCGGGCGCCGTGCAGCAGGTCACGCAACCGATCAGCTCGGCGATCACGCCGCTCGTGATCACCGCCGGCCAGGTCACGCAGCAGGTCGGCACGACGACCGGCCTCGGCCAACCCGTCTCGGGCCTGCTCGGCCAGATCGGCGGCGCCATCAGCTCGGCCGGCAAGCAGGTCGGCGGCACGTCGAGCCAGCCGCTCGTCGGCGACGTCGGCCAGCTCGTGACCGCGGTCGGCAACACCGTGACCAACGCGGGCGGGCTCGTCAACCCGAACGGCCCGAATGGCGCGGCACCGATCCCCGGCCTGATCACGAGCCTCGTCGGCGGTTCGACGGCAACCGTCCAGAACGGCTCGTCGTCGGGTTCCGGTTCGACGAACCCGCTCGGCGGCCTGCTGTCGGGTCTCGGCTCGACGCCGCTCGGTTCGCTCACGGGCGCCCTTGGCAGCGCAACGGGCGGCTCGGGCAGCGGCCCGCTCGCGCCGGTGACCGGCCTCGTCTCCACGGTGACCGGCGCACTGGGTGGCGCGGCAGGCGGTAGCAGCGGTCCGCTGGCACCAGTCACGAATCTCGTGTCGACGGTGACGGGCACGCTCGGCGGCGCAACAGGTGGCGCAGGCAGTGCAAACCCTCTCGCGCCCGTCACCGGTTTGCTGAATACTGTCACCGGAGCGGTTGGCGGTGCAGCGGGGTCCGGGGGCTCGAGCCCGCTCGCACCCGTCACGTCGCTGGTCGGCAGCGTGTCGGGTACGGCATCGTCGAGCAGCGGTTCGACGGGCCTGCTGGCACCGGTCACGGGGTTGCTGGGTACGCTGGGTAGCGTTGGCAAGTAAGGAGGACGGTCGCGTCATTGCAGCCGGAGCGAATGGCGCGGCCGTACAAGCACAACCGGCATGGCGGCACGCGGCGCGCGACATCCAGGTGTCGCGCGCCGGTATTACAAAGAAGACGAAAAGCAAGGCCTACGAGGAAGAACAATGAAATCCAGACTCGACAGATGGATGATGCTGCTCGCCATCGCGGCGGCAGGCACGGCACAGGCACAAACGCGCGTCGGCGGTAACCCGCTCGACTCCCTTCCCCAGATCAACGCACCGAAGACGGGCCCGAACGTCACCGTTCAGGTCGCGCCGCAGGCGCCGCAATTGCAGGAGCTGCTGTCGCGGCACCTGACGCCGAAGACGTTCCAGGTCGAAGGTGTGAAGTCGGTACCGTTCGAGGAAATCACGCGCCGCTTCACGCCGCTCGTCGGCAAGGACATCACGATCGGCGAGCTGATCGAAACCGCCAACGGCGTGACGAAGCTGTACCAGGAGCGCGGCTACGCGCTGTCGTTCGCGTTCGTTCCCGCGCAGACGTTCGAGGACGGTGTCGTGCGTATCACGGTGGTCGAAGGCTATGTGTCGGAGGTCAAGGTCACCGGCAAACCCGGCGCGATGGAACCGAAGATTCGCGCGATTGCCGCGCACATCACGGCCGACCGACCGCTGCGCCGCGCGACGTTCGAGCACTACGTGAACACGTTCGGCCTGCTGCCCGGCCTCACGGTGAAGGCGAACGTCCCGCCGCCGCAAACCACCGACGGCGCGACGACGCTCGAGCTCGCGGTCGACCGCAAGCCGTTCAACGTCAGCACGGGGATCGACTTCAACCACCCGGGCGTCCAGGGCCTCATCACCGCGACCGAAAACGGCCTGACGCGATTCGGCGAGCAACTGAGCATCTCGGCGCTCGCGCCGCCGGGACGCGACAAGCAAACCTACTTCGCGTTCAGCGGCGCCCTGCCCGTAGGCAGCAGCGGCCTGATCACGCGACTCGATGCCAGCACATATCGCGGCAAGCCGACCGACAACCCGGGGTTGCCGTCGTACGTCGAGCGGACGGTCAAGAACGAAAAACTCGGTCTTTCGGCCTCCTATCCGATCCTGTTGAACAATCAGCGCAGCCTGCTCGGCACCGTGTCGGGCTATGCGTCGCACAACGAGGACCGCTACCAGAACCAGATCAACGGTGCGAGCCTCGATACGCGTTCGCAGGTTCGCGTGCTGCAGATGCAGCTCGACTACACGAGCGTCCAGCCGAAACAGGTACAGAAGCTGAGCGTCAACGTCGCGAAGGGGTTCAATATCCTCGGCGCGTCGAAAGCGCAGGACATTACCGTCGGTACGACGACGACCTCGGTGGATAGCCCGATCTCGCTGACCTTCGTTCGCACCGGCGCGACTTTCACGCAGACGAACGAATGGCCGTTCCGGATCGGCACGTCGGTTTCGCTGACCGGGCAATACAGTCCCGACTCGCTGCCGACGTCCGAACAGATCTCGTTCGGCTCGACCCGTTACGCGCTCGGCTACCAGCCGGGCGAAACGTCGGGCGACTCGGGCTGGGGGATGTCGCTGGAAGTCAACCGCGGTTTCACGCCGGGCTGGACGTATCTGAAATCGATCACGCCGTACATCGCATACGACATGGCGCGCGTGTATCTGCACTCGGGCACGCCGTCACCGAACCGCATGTCGTCGGTCGGCATCGGCGTGCGGCTCACGGACAGCCGCTACTACAGTCTCGACCTGAACGTCGCCAAACCGGTGGGCGACGCACCGGTCGAAAGCGCGTCACGCAGCCCACGCATCAACGCCGCGTTCTCCTATCAGCTCAACTGATCGGTCACCAAAGCCTCGAAACAGCCCGCATCACGCGGGCTGTTTCGATTAGAGTCCCCTCTATCAAACGTGGCGCACGGTTTCACGTATTCTGGCGAAGCTCGCAACATGCCCGCCCCATGCAGACGGGCGTGCGGGCGAATCGAACAGACATGCAAAACAAGGAGGATGACAATGATTCAACTGACCCGCCCGTTGCGTGCAATCGCCATTGCCGGCGCCCTGCTCGCGTGCGCAGCACCCACCTTCGCGCAAGCCGACAGCCCCATCGGCATGTGGCAAACGATCGACGACAACACCCATCAACCGAAGGCACTCGTGCAGATCGCCGAGGACGGCGACGGCGCGCTGACCGGCAAGGTCGTCAAGGGCCTCGGCGCGAACGATACGCCCGATCGCCGCTGCACCGCGTGCACGGACGAGCGCAAGGATCAGCTCATCAAGGGCATGACGATCATCAAGGCGATGAAGAAGGACGGCGACCACTGGGACGGCGGCAACATTCTCGACCCGGAGAACGGCAAGGTCTACAAGTGCAAGATGACGCTTGAAGATGGTGGCCAGAAGCTCGTGGTGCGCGGCTACATCGGCGTGTCGCTGCTCGGTCGCTCACAGACCTGGGTTCGCCAGCAATAACGCACCACGCGCCAAAACGCGCGGCTCAATAAAAATCGGCCTGCGACAACGTCGTCAGGCCGATTTCTTTTGGTGCGCGCACAACGAAAAGCGATGGAATCACGCTGCGTGCTTCATTGCACCCGATGCATAGCTGCCTGGTGCACGATACGCGGGTGCTGCGTTGCTACGCGCCTCCGCCGCTTTCGATTGCGTGTGCTTGCGCATCCGCGCGGAGAGTTCATTGCACAGATTCATACCGGCTTCGCCATAAAGCTCACGCATCACATTCATCAGCGTGCCCGTTTCGTGCCACACCTTGAAGCGGCGATGGCATGTTTGATACGACGGGTAACGGCGCGGCATGGCCGACCAGGTTGCGCCGCTGTAGATCACCCAGAGCACCCCGTTCAGCACGGCCCGCGTATTGGCTAACGGCCGGCCGCGCAACTCGGTGCGCGGCTGCATTTCGGGCAGAAGCGGCGCGACGCAGCGCCATTCGTGGTCGGTCAAATCGCGATACGGTGTCATGGACATCTCCAGCCTTAATAACCATGACACCACAATATCGGCTCACCTCAACGATGAATATAAGACAAATCCGAAAATACCCGCAGATCGACTTAATTTAACCGAAATTGACGTTTAAATCCCGCCAATTACCCGAGCCCGCATCCACTCAGGTCAACGACGTATCGACGATGCGGCGCGGTGTTTCGAGATACTCCTTCGACTGCATCTCGACGATGCGCGAGACCGTACGCGCGAATTCGTTGGCCATCGGGCCTTCGACGTACAGTTCCTCGGCCGGCACCGCCGCGGACATCAGCAGCTTGACCTTGTGGTCGTACAGCACGTCGATGAGCCACGTGAAGCGGCGCGCTTCGGACGCCATCCGCGGCGACATCTGCGGCACCTCGGACAGCACGATCGCATGGAAGCGGCTCGCCAGTTCGAGGTAGTCGTTCTGCGAACGCGGGCCGCCGCACAGCGTCGCGAAATCGAACCACACGACGCCGTCCGCCTTGCGCAGCGCCTTCAGTTCGCGCTTCTCGATATGCAGGATCGGGCTCTCGTCGGGCACGGCCGCGAGCTTGCCGAATGCATGGCGCAGTTCGCGATCGGCATCCGCGCCGAGCGGCGTGTGATACATCTTCACCTGCGCGAGCGTGCGCTGGCGATAATCGACCCCCGCATCGACGTTGAGCACGTCGAGCTTGTCCTTGATCAGCGCGATCGCCGGCAGCATGCGGTCGCGATGCAGGCCGTTCGGATACAGATCGTCGGGATCGTAATTCGACGTCATCACGAACTGCACGCCGTT
>NZ_BCPP01000454.1:0-5591 GCF_016586125.1 Burkholderia sp. E168m23 | reverse complement strand
GGCGCTGGACGTCATAGGCCGAGCCCTGCGCGGCGCCCGCGCCGACGACGCTGCCCGCGAGCAGCCCCGCGCCCGCGCCGACCGCCGCGCCGGTGCCGCCGTTGAACGCGGCGCCGGCCGCCGCCCCGAGCGCGGTGCCGACGGCCGCGCTGCCGACCGCGCTCGCGGTCGACGCCTGCCCGGCGCTCACGCCGCCCGATTGCTCGAACGCGTACTGCCGGCAACTGCCGTCGTCGGCACGGAACTGGTCGAACGACTTGCCGGTGCCCGGCAGCGCCATCACGCTCGGGCCGGTCGGCAGGTAGGCGCACGCACCGAGCAGCGCGGCGAGCGACAGTACCGCCGGCACGCGCAGCGGTCGAAATACGGTTTTCATCGTTGCGCCTCCGTCACTGCGGCCGCGCCGGCACCGAGCGCCAGCCCGACTTGCAGGTCTTCACGTACGGGTAGTAATGCTTCGACGCGTCGCAGTAGTACCAGAGGTTCGCGTCGCCGTTGTCCTGCGGCTGCCCCTGCTCGACATACTCGGGCGGCGGCGGCGGAGCGACCGGCACCGCGACGACGGGTGGCGGGTAGTAGTAAGGCGCAGGGACGACCGGGGCGTAATACGGGTAGCCGGGGCCGATATAGACCCCGACCCGGGCGGCATGCGCCACGCCGCCCGTCGCGACCGCCACCGCAGCCGCCGCGCCCAGTGCGAGCTTCAATCCATTCACGTCACGTTCTCCGGCTGGCCGGTTCGCCGATGCGAACCCGGCATCCCGAACGCTACGCCGCACGCGATCCGGCATCCATTACGAGCGAGCGCGCGAATGTTGCGCGACGTTACCCGTGTGACAAACGGCCCCGCCCGTCCGGACGGTCGCGTTACGCGCTAACGGATCGAAACCGATCGCCGTCCCGGCATGCGGTTGGCGCATGCGCAAAACCGTTCCAATGACGCGACGCGCCATATTGACGCACGTGCGTCAGACCGCCACGCCGCGACCGCACGCACTGCGAACGACCTTCTTGATACGAATCAACGATTTATCCCGAAATCGCGCGCGACGGGCTGTACATCTGCGACGAGTTGGCGCATTTCGCGGTGCAACATCACGGCCCATACTCCAGCCAACCCCGACGCCTGTCCGCCGGGGTCCGCCGGCACCCGCCGGCGGGTATCGTCAGCTTCGGTCATCTGGTATGGACACCGCACTTTCGGCCCTCGATCTGGCCCGCCTGCAATTCGCGTTCACCGTCTCCTTTCACATCGTCTTCCCGGCGCTGAGCATCGGCCTCGCCAGCTTCATCGCCGTGCTCGAATATCGCTGGCTGAAGACCGGCAAGCAGTACTACAAGACCCTCTGCCTGTTCTGGTCGAAGATCTTCGCGGTCGCGTTCGGAATGGGCGTCGTGTCCGGCGTCGTGATGAGCTATCAGTTCGGCACCAACTGGTCGGGCTTCTCGAGCTTCGCCGGCGCCGTCACCGGCCCGCTGCTGATGTACGAGGTCATGACCGCGTTCTTCCTCGAGGCCGGCTTCCTCGGCATCATGCTGTTCGGCTGGAACCGCGTGAGCCCGCGCGCGCACTTCGGCGCGACGCTGATGGTCGCGATCGGCACGCTGATCTCGACGTTCTGGATCCTCGCGTCGAACAGCTGGATGCAGACGCCGCAGGGCTTCGAGATCGTCGACGGCCGCGTCGTGCCGACCGACTGGTTCGCGATCATCTTCAACCCGTCGTTCCCGTACCGCCTGTTCCACATGGCGATCGCCGCGTTCATCGTCGCCGCGCTCGTGGTGGCCGCGACCGGCGCGTGGCACCTGCTGAAGGGCCGCCGCGACAAGGGCGTGAAGAAGATGTTCTCGATGGCGCTGTGGCTGCTGCTGGTGCTCGCGCCGCTGCAGGCCGTGATCGGCGACCAGCACGGCATCAACACGCTGAAGCACCAGCCCGCGAAGATCGCCGCGATCGAGGGGCTGTGGGAAACCGAGAAGGGCGGCACCGCGCTCAACCTGTTCGGCATTCCGGACATGCAGGCGGAAACGACCCGCTACGCGGTGAAGGTGCCGCACCTCGGCAGCCTGATCCTCACGCACAGCTGGGACGGCGAGATCCGCGGGCTGAAGGACTTCCCGCCGCAAGACCGCCCGAATTCGACGGTCGTGTTCTGGAGCTTCCGGATCATGGTCGGCCTCGGCTTCGCGATGATCGGCCTCGCCGCGCTCGCGTGGCTGCTGCGCCGCCGCGGCCGCCTGTATGAATCGAAGTGGTTCCAACGCTTCGCGCTCGTGATGGGCCCGACCGGTTTCGTGTCGCTGCTCGCGGGCTGGGTCACGACCGAAGCCGGCCGCCAGCCGTGGGTCGTGTATGGCGTGATGCGCACCGCGCAGGCCGTGTCGCCGCTGTCGGTGCAGCAGGTCAGCCTGTCGATGATGACGTTCGTGATCGTGTACTTCCTCGTGTTCGGCACCGGCGTGTACTACATGCTGAAGCTGATGAAGGCCGGCCCCGCGCTGCCCGACGTCGAGCACGACGATAAACCGGACACGCGCCCCGATCACACCGCGCGCCGCCCGATGTCCGCCGTCGACGAGCTGATCGAGACCGTCTGAGCCTACCCCATTCGCAAACGAGAAAACCTATGGACGTCACCGTAATCTGGGCCGCAATCATCGCATTGGGGCTCTTCATGTACGTCGTGCTCGACGGCTTCGACCTCGGCATCGGCATCGTCTTCCCGTTCTTCCCGGACGAAAAGGAACGCGACCTGATGATGAACACGGTCGCGCCCGTGTGGGACGGCAACGAGACGTGGCTCGTGCTCGGCGGCGCCGGGCTGTTCGCCGTGTTCCCGATCGTCTATTCGACCGTGCTGTCGGCGCTGTACCTGCCGCTGATCTTCATGCTGGTGTGCCTGATCTTCCGCGGCGTGTCGTTCGAGATCCGCGCGAAGGCGCGGCGCACGAAGCAGCTGTGGGATCTCGCGTTCATCGGCGGCTCGGCCGGCGCGACGCTGTTCCAGGGCATCGCGCTCGGCGCGTTCCTGCAGGGCATCGACGTGAAGGACGGCGTGTACGCGGGCGGTGCGTTCGACTGGCTCACGCCGTTCAGCCTGCTGACCGGCCTCGGCCTGATCGTGACATACGCGCTGCTCGGCTGCTGCTGGCTCGTCGCGAAGACCGAAGGCGACCTGCAGCGCCGCCTGCATCGCGTCGTGTGGCCGCTGACCGTCGTGCTGCTCGGCTTCATCGCGATCGTCAGCCTTTGGACGCCGCTGCAGGACCCGGCCATCGCGCAGCGCTGGTTCGAATCGGGCCTGTTCTGGCGCCTGCTGCCGGTGCCGTTCCTGGTCGCCGCGTGCGCGGTGTGGATGCGCCGCGCGGTGCGCGACCGGCACGACATGACGCCGTTCGTGCTCGCGCTGGCGCTGGTGCTGCTCGGCTACGTCGGCCTGCTCGTCACGCTGTTCCCGTATGCGATTCCTCAGACGATGACGATCTGGGAAGCGGCGGCGCCGCGTTCGAGCCAGACCTTCACGCTGGTCGGCGCAGCGGTTATCCTCCCGATCATCATCGCCTACACGACGATGGGTTATTGGGTATTCCGAGGCAAGGTGCGCCATGAAGACCAGCATTACTACCACCACTGATTCCACCGCCGGCCAGCCCGAGGCGCCGCGGCTGCGGATGCGCGGCTGGATGTGGTTCGTCGTTCTGTGGGCGGGCGGCGTGGTCGGCGCCGTCACGCTCGGCTATGCGTTCAAGATCTTCATGAACCTGACGCTGTTTGCGGTGAAGTAGGCGGAGCGGCCGCCCGGTCGAACGATGGACCGGGCGGCCGTTTTGTCGTTGGGCCGCGGCTTCGGCTGGCTGCAGCAAGCGCCGCAATAACGAGGGACCCGCGGACGACACGTCCCGCCCGGCTATGGGCTCTGTCGCACCACACCCAATTTAAGCCCCAGCATGCCGAAGATGCGATTCATCGTCTGTACCGTCCCGTCGCTGCGACCCTGCTCGATATCTTGAATCGTCTTGGTCGACACGCCGGCCAGCTTGGCCACTTCGGCACTCGTCAACCGCATCGTCTTCTTCAAATGACGCACCGATTCGCGCAGCGTCCATTCAGGGTGTGCAAGAACCTCCTCGACCGCTTGCCGCCGCAGTGCGAGCTGCTCGGGAAGCGGCATCGTGTTATAGCGTTTGTCCATGGTGCCATCCCCGCTTAGCGCAGCGCATCCAGTTCGCGCGCAAACCGCTCCAGGCCCGGTTTAAGAAAGGCATGCACATCGGGCTCCAACCCAAGATCCGTTCCTTGATCGGCGATCTCCTGTAGGCGCGGTGCCATTGCCCGCAGCCGCGTCTGCAGTGCATCGCGATCAAGCTCGGGGCGCTCGCTCCCCGCCCAGGATTCGCTCGACCGGACCACCGTGTCGAGCACTCTCGCCCAGTCCGGCCGGCCACCGTCATTTCCCTCCCAGCGAATGCGTCGGGCAATGCCATCGGGATGCAGATACATCGGCGCAAAGTCGAAAAGCGGCGTCAACGCAATGCGCCCTTGGAAATCGCGTTGCAACGCGGTGTTTCGCGCATGATTGTCCTTATTGCCCAACGCAAGATTGGCGACGTCGCGACACAAGTACTCCGCAACCTCGGCCTGGGGATCGGTACATTGCCGTACGAGATGCGCGCATACCTCGTCGTGACTCGGCACGACGCCGAAGCCGGCTTTGCCCGTCAACGAAGCAATGCTTTCCTGGGCGAACCGGACAACGCCGTCACCCACTCGCGCGCGATCGAACCGCGGAATGAACAGCGCCCGATCACGCAGCGTCAGCGGTGCATGCACGCGCAGACCGAGACGCCGGGCCAACGCCATGTAGGGTGCTTCGTGGCGCAGAATCTGTGCAAGACGCTCGTTGCTGCCGCGTCCGAACTTGACGATGTAGTGTGCAACCGCACGCTCGTCGGGCAGCGTGTGATCGAGATAGAGCAGCCCATCGTCGGCGCGGGTCAGCAATAGCTTCGGCCATTCACCCTGCACGCCGGAAGAGCCTGCAACGAAGAATCCGTGTTCGGCGAGATACTCGCTGAATGCGTCTCCGCGCATGGCCACTTCGTCGTCCGTGAAACCGTGCTGCGGCCCTTGTCGCTCGGCGAGCCACTGGGCGGCTTCCTTGATTCGCAGATTGCCGATCGAATTACCGGCTCCCGCCAGCAGTAAGGGCCAGTCGGCTCGCTCCTCCGCCGTTTCCGGCAAATCGAGGCGGCGCAACAGTTCCTGGCGACCGAAACCCTGGGGCAACAAATCGATCAGGAAAACCGGCCAATGGGATGTCACCAGCGGCTCGAGTTCGACGGGAAAGGTGCACGACATCGCATGCGCATCGCGCGCAGCCTGATGACGGACGATCCATTCAACGCCGTAGCCCGAGTAGGCGCGAGCGCGCCATCCTTCGTCAGGCTCGCCGAACAAGATGACGCTGCCGATGTCGTGCCAGTGACCGGCGGCGTGAAGCTGAATGGTGCAGGAATTCGTCATTTCGGCAAAAATCTATACATATCATGCCCCCTCGATATGAATAAAATATATAAATTTCTACCGAAAT
>NZ_BCPP01000453.1:0-5590 GCF_016586125.1 Burkholderia sp. E168m23 | reverse complement strand
CGACGTTGCAAATGCTGACGATTGACTCACACTGTTTGACAATCGGGGGCTTGCGGCGGGGTGAACGCCGTATTTGACAACGGGCATGCATGAACCGTGAGCTGGTACGGCAGACGGCTTCACGCCGACGATTCGTCCGATCGTCGTGTATCGGGGAAATCGGTCGTCTTTGTTTGCATTCCGAAGGGATAAGGCTTGCTCGGCCGTCGATGCGGCCTCGTCATGATGCACGGCCCCCCGCCGCCGACAAGCGACCGGAGCCGTGCGCATGCTGCCTGGTTACGGTCGGAACGTATCGCCGAGCACGACGCCCTCGCGACGCGGATCGGTGCCGCCCTGCAACGCCGGCGACTGGCCGACCGTCACGCGCATCACCGTGTTGACGCCGCTCGCCTGCGCGGACGTCGACACCTTGTGCCCGAGCGCGAGCAGCCCGGTGATCAGCGGATCGTTCGCGCCGTTGTTCGCCGCGTTGACGTTCGGATGCTCGCCGCCGATCGTGGTGGTCGGGCTGTTGCTCGCGCCGAAGTCGACGAGGCCCGCCGACTGCTGCGCGTCGAGCCCCCAGTCGAGCGCGCCGACCAGCGTCTTGACCACGTATTGCGGAATCGTGCCGCCGCCCGGCGAGCCGGTCGCCATCACGAAGTCGCCGCGCGAACCGTCGGCGGCCTGCCCGAACACGATCGTCGGCGCCATCGAGCTGCGCGGCCGCTTGCCCGGCTGCAGGCGGTTGGCCACCGGATTGCCGGACGTGTCGAGCGGGTTCGCGGAGAAGTCGGTCAGCTGGTTGTTCAGCAGGAAGCCGTTGGTCATGTGGAACGAGCCCATGCTCGACTCGACCGTCGTCGTCGCGCTCAGCACGTTGCCGTCGCCGTCCACGATCGTGAACTGGTTCGTGCCGTGCTCGATCAGCGTCGTGTCGACGCCGAGCGGCACCGCGCCGAGATTGCCGGGCTGCGCGGTGCCCATGCTCTTGGTCGTGTCGATCAAAGCCGCGCGCGATTTCAGGTACGGCTTGTTCAGCAACGTGTCCCACGTGCCGCCCGGCAGCGGCACGAAGTCGGTATCGGCCACGTACTTGTCGCGGTCCGCATACGCGAGCCGTTCGGCCTCGGTGACGAGGTGAACGCCCGCGACGGTCGGCTTGCCGCCTTCGAGATCGATCGCCGTCGGCTTCAGCGACTTCAGGTCGAAGTTCTCGAGAATGCCGAGCACCGACGCGACCGCGATACCGCCCGACGACGGCGGCGGCATCCCGCACACCCAGTAGCTGCGATAGGTCGTGCACACCGGTTCGCGGCGCTTCGCCTGATACGCGGCGAGATCGGCGACGGTCGTCTTGCCCGGCGTGAGCGTCGAGCCGTCCGCGCCCTTGGTCGCCGCGATCTTCGCGACGATGTCCTGCGCGATCTGCCCGGTGTACAGCGCGTTCGCGCCCGACTGCGCCATCAGCGACAGCGTGCGCGCGTAGGCGGGATTCTTCAGTACGGTGCCGAGCGTCTTCGGCGACCCGTCGGCGTTCAGGAAATACGCGGCGGCTTCGGGGTCGCGCTTCAGGTTCGCGGCGTTCGCCGCGATCGCGTCGGCCAGCCGGCCGCCGATCGGGAAACCGTTGGTCGCCAGCGTGATCGCGTCGCCGAACAGGCTCTGCCACGGCAGGCGGCCGTGATCCTGTTGCAGCGCCTCGATGAGCCGCGGCACGCCGATCGTGCCGATCGAGCGGCCGCTCGCACGCGCGTTCGGCAGCGGCGCCGAATGATCGGTGGCGTCGTCGACGTAGCGCAGGTAGTTCTCGGTGGCGGCGGCCGGCGCGGTTTCGCGGCCGTCGTATGCCTGCACCGTCTTGCCGCGCGCATCGTAGTAGAGCAGCACGCCGCCCGACCCGAGACCCGTCGCCTCGGGGACGGTCAGACCGAGCACGGCCTGCACGGCGACCGCCGCGTCGGCGGCCGTGCCGCCCTTCTTCAGCACCGCGCAACCGGCTGCGCTCGCGTACGCGTTCGACGTGGCCACCAGGTACGTTTTCGCATAGACGGGCTTCATCCCGGTGCGATAGCCCGACGACGCTTCCGGCAGCGACGGGTCGCCCGGCTGATTCGAGCCCACCACGACCGTCGCGCCACTGTTGTCGACCGCGAGGCAGCTCGCATCGGTGGACGGTGCGGTCGTGCGGGCCGCCTCGTTTTCGACGTCGCCGCCGCAGGCGGTCAACAGGGCAGCCGCGAGCAACGCGGACGCATACGGAAAAATCGCTGTTCTGTTCATTGTCTGCCGATGTTCTTGTCGATCGTTGCGATGGACATCCCGTTGCCTGCAACCCCCTCGGTGCACGGGCAACGCGTTCGATAGTCCCATGAACAAAATTTTTCCCGCAATAAGGAAATGACGTCATGCCGGCGGACGCCCGGTGCGCGACGTCACCGGACCGGCATGGGGGTTTGCCTGCTGCATTGCAGCGTATCCCGAGACGCCCATGCGGCTCGCATCGTCACGTCGTTACCTTTTTCGCCCGGCGACGCGTGCCGCTCGCCGCTCCGCCGCGTGCGAAACCGTGCTCCATCGCGTCGATCGCCTCGGAAAAGAGCTCGAGAAACATCGCCATCGCGACCGTCGCGCTCATGTCCGCCCGCTGGTAGATGCAACTGAACGAGCGCGCACCCGCGTCGGCCAGCGGCGTCCACGCGAGCCGGCCGGCGGCCACGTCGTCCGCGACGTTTTCCGCGATCAGGAAACCGACGCCGGCGCCTTCGGCCGCGAGACGCCGCACCATCGACACTGACCCGGTTTCGACCAGCGGCCGCACGCTGCGCGGCTGCCGCGCATCGATCTGGTCGAACATCGCGCGCAGCTCCGTGTCGGGCGTCATCAGGATCAGCGGATGCGCGAAGCAGTCGCGCATCCGCACCTTGCCGCCCGTCGACGCCAGCGGATGGCCGGGCGCCGTGACGACACCCAGCGGCTGCGCGAACGCGCGCACCTCGACGACGCCGGGCGCGGTGCGCCGGCGCAACGCGTAACCGATGTCCACCTCGCCCGTCTCGACCCAGCGCACGATGCTCTCGCCGTTTCCCGAGCGCACGCTGTACGTGACGCCGGGATAGCGCTGCATCGCGGCGAGGATCGCGTCGGGCACGAGCTTTTCCGCCGTCGATGCCGGTACGGCGAGATTCACGTGACCGCGCCGCAGCGCGCGCAGGTCCTCGACCTGCGTCAGCGCGTTGTCGAAATCGCGCTGGCCGCGCCGCACGGCCGCGATCACGATCTCGCCGGCGAGCGTCAACTGCATGCCGCGCGGCAGCCGGTCGAACAGCGGCACGCCGACCTGCTCCTCGAGATTGCGGATCTGCTGGTGCACCGCGGCGGCGGTCAAGTGCAGCGCGTCGGCCGCCTTGCGAATCGAGCCGCGTCGCGCGACCTCGTCGAAACAGCGGAATGTCTGCGATATCGAACGCATGAAGGGGCCGTTAGATTTTTCCGAACAGGGCGTCAAGAATAATCCGATTTTACTGACCGGACGAATCGTCTAGATTCCGCTGCATCCCCGTATCCGATTCGAATGGAGACCGCAGTGACGACCGTCGACCAGATTACCCAGCGGCGCCGCGGCGTCGGCCTCATCGCCCACGATCCCGTGCTGTCCGCGGGCGGCTATACGCTCATCGCGCCGCAAACGGCCGACGGCAACGTCTATCTCGTCGGCATCGACGGCGAGGTCGTCCACCAGTGGAAGATGCCCGTGCGTCCCGGGCGCCACGCGGTCATCCTCGCGAACGGCAACCTCGGCTACAACGGCAATCATCCGCGTTCCGAATCGCGCTACGCGCCGTGGTCGATGTGGCATGGCGGCGACTTCTACGAGGTCACGCCGCAGGGCGAAACGGTGTGGCGCTACGAGGACCCCGCGCATCACCACGACGCGCAGTGGCTGCCGAACGGCAACCTGCTGTACGCCGCGTGCGAACCGGTCAACGCGGCGTTCGCGCGGCGCGTGCCGGGCGGCACCGCGCACGGCGACGACGAGGTGATGTATGCGGACGTGATCCGCGAAGTGAACCGTGCCGGCCAGATCGTCTGGGAATGGCATGCGCGCGAGCATCTGCGACCGGAGGATTTTCCGATCGCGGCAGGCTTCGGCCGCTATCACTGGCCCCTCGTCAACGGTCTCGCGGTCGATGCGAACGGCCGCGTGCTGATGAGCCTGCGCACGACGTCGGGGATCATCGGCGTGAACCGCGCCACCGGCCGCGTCGACCTGCACATCGGGCCCGACGTCGTGTCGCACCAGCATGCGCCGGTGCCGCTCCCGAACGGCCACATCCTCGCGTTCGACAACGGCAATTTCCGTCACGGTGCGCACGTCGTGTTCTCGCGCGTCGTGGAAATCGATCCGGCGACGCAGCGCGTCGTGTGGTCGTATACGGACGACGTCGTGAACCTGTTCTACACGCCGTTCATGGGCAACGCGCAGCGCTTGCCGAACGGCAACACGCACATCACCGAATCGTCGACGGGCCGGTTGTTCGAAGTGACGCCGGCCGGCGAGGTCGTCTGGGAATACGTGATCCCGTGGTTCGCCGAATACCCGGACGAAGCGGCGCGCAAGACCGGTCCCGGCCAGTTGAACAGCGTATTCCAGACGTTCCGCTACAGCGCCGCCCAGTTGCCCTGGCTACGGACCTGAGCGTCCGTTCATCGCCGGTTTCCGGCCATCGTCGCCGTTCGTTTCCGAGGGGCCTGCCGTGTCGCACGATCCGATTTCCCCGCCCGTCGATGCCCGGCTGCCCGCGTGGCAGCTCGCGCTGTTCGGGCTGCAGCACGTGCTGTCGATGGCCGCATCGCCGATCACGGCCGTCTTCCTGATCGCGAAAGTGCTCGCGCTGCCGGCCGACCTGACGGTCCAGCTGATCGGCGCGACGTTCTTCGCATGCGGCATCGGCACGCTGCTGCAATCGCTCGGCGCCGGCCCGATCGGCGCGCGCATGCCGTTCGTGATGGTGCCCGGCGGCGCACCGACGATGTTGTTCGCGGGCATCGCCGCGCAGTCGGGCCTGCCGACCGCGGCCGGGGCGGCGCTGCTCGCCAGCGCGTTCTACTGGGTGCTGCTGCCGGTCTTCACGCGCTGCCTGCGGCTCTTTCCGCGCGTCGTCGTCGGCGCGATGCTGTTGCTGGTGTCGATCAACCTGATCCGGATCTACGCGACGATCGTCGTCGGCCAGTCCGGCTCGGCCGACTTCGCGCAGCCGCGCGCGCTCGGTCTCGCGCTCGCGACGATCGTCGCCACCGTCGTCGTCGCGGGCACTTTCCGCGGCACGGCCGGGCGCCTCGCAGTGCTGATCGGGCTGATGGCCGGCGCGACGCTCGGCTGGGCGCTCGGCGCGATGCCGGCGCTCGCCGACGTGTGGCACGGGCCGCTCTTCACGCATCCGGTGTGGCTACCGTTCGGCATGCCGCGTTTCGACGTGCTGGCTGCGCTGCCGCTGCTGATTTTCACCGCGATCTCGATGGCCGAGGCCACCGCGCAGACGGTCGCCGTCGGCGAAACGTGCGGCAAGGCGATTTCGCTCCGGCGTGACGTGCCGAAGACGATACG
>NZ_BCPP01000452.1:0-5596 GCF_016586125.1 Burkholderia sp. E168m23 | reverse complement strand
CCTTGCCGAAGAACTCCTTCACCTTCTCCATGACCTTCGGCATGCGCGTCTGGCCGCCGACCAGGATCACGTCGTCGATGTCCGACACCTTGACGCCTGCGTCCTTGATCGCGATGCGGCACGGTTCGATCGTGCGCTCGACGAGGTCTTCCACCAGCGCTTCCAGCTTCGCGCGGGTGATCTTCAGGTTCAAGTGCTTCGGGCCCGACGCGTCCGCCGTGATGTACGGCAGGTTGATTTCGGTCTGCTGGCCCGACGAGAGCTCGATCTTCGCCTTTTCAGCGGCTTCCTTCAGGCGCTGCAGCGCGAGCACGTCCTTCGACAGGTCGACGCCCTGCTCCTTCTTGAACTCGCCGATGATGTAATCGATGATGCGCTGGTCGAAGTCTTCGCCGCCGAGGAACGTGTCGCCGTTGGTCGACAGCACTTCGAACTGCATTTCGCCGTCGACGTCCGCGATCTCGATGATCGACACGTCGAACGTGCCGCCGCCGAGGTCATACACGGCGATCTTGCGGTCGCCCTTCTCGACCTTGTCGAGGCCGAACGCGAGCGCGGCTGCGGTCGGCTCGTTGATGATCCGCTTGACTTCGAGGCCCGCGATGCGGCCAGCGTCCTTGGTCGCCTGGCGCTGGCTGTCGTTGAAGTACGCCGGCACCGTGATCACGGCTTCCGTGACCGGCTCGCCGAGGTAGTCTTCGGCCGTCTTCTTCATCTTGCGCAGCACTTCAGCCGACACCTGCGGCGGCGCGAGCTTTTCGCCGTGCGCTTCGACCCATGCATCGCCGTTGTCGGCCTTGATGATCGAGTACGGCATCAGGCCGATGTCCTTCTGGACTTCCTTCTCTTCGAAACGGCGGCCGATCAGGCGCTTCACGGCGAACAGCGTGTTCTTCGGGTTGGTCACCGACTGGCGCTTGGCCGGCGCGCCGACGAGCACTTCGTTGTCGTCCATGTACGCGATGATCGACGGCGTGGTGCGCGTGCCTTCCGAGTTCTCGATGACCTTGACCTGGTTGCCTTCCATGATGGCGACGCACGAGTTCGTGGTGCCGAGGTCAATACCGATGATCTTTCCCATTTTTTCCTAATCTCCAGAAATGCTTGTTTGCTGCACGAAACGCCGCGTTTTTGGGCGGTTTCGCACGCCAGAATTCAACTCTGTTCCCGAAATGCGTCCGCCCGATCCGTTTTCAAGACCCGACGAGCGATGCGGATATTAAATTTTTTCAATCGCCGCCGGCTAGCGGATCGTGCGGGCCGCCAGTGCGCTCGCCGGCCGGGACAGCGGCCGCCGCGGCGATCTTCGCGCGCGCCGCCGCGACGGCCGCCTGGAACTGCGCGAGGCCGTGCCAGCCGGTCGCGCGGCCCAATCGCTTGCCGCGGTGGAAGAAGAACCACGTCGGCACGCCGTGCAGCCCGAAGCGGCGCCCCAGCTCATGGTGTTCGTACACGTTGCAATGGAACCACTTCAGGCCCAGCGCGCGGATCGCGTCGGGCTGGGCGAGCATCGCCTTCTTCGCGATCTCGCAGTTGAAGCAGTCGACGCCCCAGAAGAACACCACGGCCAGCGCATCGCCCGCGCCGTCGATGGCCGCGTCGAACGTGCCGGCGTCGAGCGCCTGCATGTCGAACGCGTCGAACGCGGCCGGATCGACGCCGCCGGGCACCATGTCGGCCGCCTTACTTCGGCTGGGCAACGGTGACGAGCGCCGGGCGCAGCACGCGGTCGGCGATCGTATAGCCCTTTTGCAGCACCGAGACGACGGTGTTCGGTTCCTGCTCGGCCGGCACCATCGAAATGGCCTGGTGCTGGTGCGGATCGAACTTCTCGCCGATCGGGTTGATCGCGACGACGCGGCCCTTCTCGAGCGCGCTCGTCAGCTGGCGCAGCGTCAGCTCGACGCCTTCGCGCACCTTCGCGATGTCGCCGGAGGTATCGTTGACGGCCGCTTCCAGGCTGTCCAGCACGGGCAGCAGGTGTTCCGCGAAGCTCTCGATCGCGAACTTGTGCGCCTTCGACACGTCGTCCTGCGCGCGGCGGCGCACGTTCTCGGTCTCGGCCTTCGCCCGCAGGAAGCTTTCCTGGAGCTCGGCGACCTTGGCTTGAGCCTCCGCGAGCGCCGCGTCGGCAGCTTCGGCAGCGGGTGCGGCGCCTTGCGCCGCCTGCTTCTCGCTGCCGATGTCTTCGGCCGATGGGGTAGTCGGGTTCTCTTGCGTGTTTTCCATGTCGCTGAAAGTCGATTAGAGGTTGAAGCCAAATCGGCAACCGTCGGACGTATACCCGACGGCACCGCACATTACTGGTGCAAATAAGGGCGAAAACTGCAATTTCAAGAGGGTCTTTCGCCGGCATTCGCCAATGCCGCGAAATAACCGCGCACTTTCCGGTGCAGGCGTCGCATAGTCCGCCGGATCGGGCGAAACGGCCTGTAACAACGCTTACCGGGCAAGTACTAGCTCCGCACAGGCCGGCTGCACTACACTCCATTCAAGCGTCGGAAAGCGTGTTTACCCTGAGCTGACCGTCGCCTGACATCCACCTGGCGCCGTTTTCACCCTTGTTCTCGAGGGGAGTACCGTGAAACTGACCTTTGCGATATCGGTGGTCGCGCTGGTACTCATTGCCGGCACCACCACCATCTGTCTGTCGGGAGCCGTCACCGACCGCACGACCGAATACGGAAGCGCGCGGGCGACGTTCGACCAGATGTTCAGCTCCCACCAGAAAATCTGTCGATGATGCGCCGGTCGCGCTTCGTCGGCCGGCCGTGCAGTTCGGCCGCCGGCTCGCGATACGTGCGGCGCCGCTCCAGTTCGGCGAGCCGCGCGGCCCGCCCCGCTCCCGTTTCAGCGTAGAGCGTCTGCGCGACGCTCGCAGGTCCGCGCACGTCGCACACGCCCAGCACGGCAATGTGCCAGACCATGCCGTCGATCGCAATCTCCACCTCGTCGCCGACCCGCACGTCCTTCGACGGCTTGACCGCCGCGCCGCCGATCTTCACGTGCCCCTTGTCGACCGCATCGGTCGCGAGCGAGCGCGTCTTGAAGAACCGGGCCGCCCACAGCCATTTGTCGATGCGCAGCTTCGCGCCCGGCTCCGTGGAAATCTTGTAGTTCATGTCAGTCTCCGCCGGGCCGCCCTGCAAAGGCCGGCCGCGCCTTCGGGCGGCAGCGGGTGCAGTGGACGCGGCAGTCGTTTCATCTCAGTTGACCGGTTCGGGCTGCGCAGCCTTGACGGGCCAGCCCTGCAGATTCTCCGCGACGATCTCGCCGAGCGCACCGATCCACGCGGACGCGCCGTTCAGGCACGGAATGCGGTGGAAGGTCTTGCCGCCGCCGGCGAGGAACTCGTCGCGCACCTCCATGCCGATTTCCTCGATCGTCTCCAGGCAATCGGCCGTGAAGCCGGGACAGAACACGTCGGCGCGCCGCACGCCGGCCTCGCCGAATTCGCGCAGCGTCGGCGCGGTGTACGGCTGCAGCCATTCGGCCTTGCCGAAGCGTGACTGGAACGTGACGCGGCATTCGGTGGTCGATAACCCCAGCGCGGCCATCAGCAACGCGCCCGTCTGCTGGCACTGGTCGTGATACGGGTCGCCGAGATCGAGCGTGCGCTTGGGCACACCATGGAAACTCAGCACCAGCTTGTCGCCGGCCGCGAAATCGGGCCGGCCGTGCTGCGCCCAGTACTGGCGCACCTGCTCGGCCAGCGCGTGGATATAGGCCGGATGGTCGGCGTAGTGCCGCACCGTGCGCACTTCCGGCTGATTGCGCATGCGCGCCAGCGCGTCGAACGCGGCATCGAAGGCGGTGGCCGTGGTCGACGCCGAGTATTGCGGATACATCGGCATCAGCAGCACGCGCTCGACGCCGGCACGCTTGAACTGCGCGAGCGCATGCGAAATGTTCGGGCTGCCGTAGCGCATCGCGTAGTCCACCATCACGTGATAGCCGTTCGACGTGAGCAGATGGCGCACGCTGTCGGTCTGGCGCTCGGTGTACACGCGCAGCGGCGAACCCTCGGGCATCCAGACGGCCGCGTATTTCTTCGCGGACGCGCGGCCGCGCAGCGGCAGGATCAGCGTGCGCAGCAGCACCTGCCAGACGGCCTGCGGGATTTCGACGACCCGCGGGTCCGACAGGAATTCGGCCAGGTAGCGCCGTACCGCGCGCGGCGTGGGCGCGTCGGGTGTGCCGAGATTGATCAGCAGCACACCGATGCGATGGGCGGCCGCGACGCTCGAAGGCGGCTCAAGATCGAAACGCATGGGCAAGAACGTGCTCGAGGCACGGGACCGGACGGTCCTCGATTATAGCGGGCCGCCCCGTGCCGTTCGGCCGACTGTCGCCGCAAACGGCGGCGCGGCACGATAGCGGGGCGGGATCGGGCAGGCGATTGTCCGCCACCGCCGACGGGTCACCGGTTATTGCTGGCTCAGCGTGAGCGACAGCAGGCGCGCGGTGATGTCGACGATCGGGATCACGCGGTTGTACGCCATCCGGGTCGGGCCGATCACGCCGAGCGTGCCGACGATCTGCCCGTTCACCTCGTACGGCGCGGTGACGACGCTCATTTCCTCGATCGGCACGAGCGTCGATTCGCCGCCGATGAAGATCTGCACGCCCTGGGCGTGGCTCGACACGTCGAGCAGTTGCAGGAGGCCCGTCTTTTGGTCGAATACGTCGAACAGCTTGCGCAGCCGCGCCATGTCGGAAGAAAGATCCGCCACTTCGAGCAGGTTGCGCTCGCCGGAAATCAGCACGGTGTCCTCGGTGTCGGGCACCTCGGTGCTGGCCGTCACGGCCGCGTGCATCAGCGTCGTCATGTCGCCGCGCAGCTGGTCGATCTCGTCGCGCAGGCGGCGGCGCACCTCGTCGAACGACAGGCCGGCGAAATGCGCATTGATGTAGTTGGACGCCTCGGTCAGCTGCGACGGCGAATAGTCGCGCGGCGTCGCGAGCATGCGGTTCTGCACGTCGCCCTCGGGCGTGACGATGATCAGCAGGATGCGCTTGTCGGACAGGCGCATGAACTCGATCTGCTTGAACACGTGGCTGCGGCGCGGCGTCAGCACGACGCCCGCGAACTGCGACAGGTTCGACAGCACGCTCGCGGCGGCCGCGACCACCCGCTGCTGCGGCTCGCCGGCCTGCAGCGTGTTCTGCACCTGGCGCGCGACGGCCTCGGCGTCGATCGGCGCCTCGACCGTCAGCATCGTATCGACGAACAGCCGGTACCCGCGCGGCGTCGGCACGCGGCCGGCCGACGTGTGCGGGCTCGACACGAGGCCGAGCTCCTCCAGGTCGGACATCACGTTGCGGATCGTCGCCGGGCTCAGCTCGAGCCCGGAGTAACGGGACAACGTGCGCGAGCCGACCGGCTGACCGTCGGCGATATACCGTTCGATCAGGGTTTTCAGGAGGGTTCGTGCGCGAGGATCTAGCATGGTGGAAAATTTTAGCGCAACCGCGCGACTGCGGCGAGTACCGTCGGCCACCGTTGCGCGGGGCGGCCCGATCCGGCCCCCTCGGCGCACAGCCGGTTCTTTTCGTCAACGAGCTATGGTGTAATGCCGGCATGAAAACCGGTAAT
>NZ_BCPP01000451.1:0-5608 GCF_016586125.1 Burkholderia sp. E168m23 | reverse complement strand
CGTGTGGCGGCGATGACGTGAACAGCCCGTCGATCGCCGGCAGCGGCGGCACCCCCGGTAATGGCGGCACGGACGGGCCATCGACATCGGGGCCATCGCAGCCCGGGCAGCCATCACAACCCGGCCAACCGTCCACGCCCGCGCGCACCAACATGCAGCTGACGCAGTTCGTCAACCCGCTGATCGGCACGCAGGTCAACAATGACTCCGGCTACGGGGGCAACGTGAACCCGGGCGCCACCGTGCCGTTCGGAATGGTGGATTTCGGTCCGAACACACCGCGCTACAACTTCAACGGCTCGGGCGGCTACCTGTCGTCGGGTGGGTCGGGCGGCACGATCGACTTCTTCAGCGTCACGCATCTGAGCGGCGTCGGCTGTCCGGGGCAGGGCGCGGTCGCGATGCTGCCCACCGACGGGGCGAACGCCATCGCGCCGGGCGGCAGGCCGACCGGTATCGCATACAGCTATTCGGAAGAAGTGGCTCAACCGGGCTACTACAAGGTACGCCTCGCGAGTGGCATCACGACGGAGCTGAGCGCGACCGCGCGCGCCGGCCTCGCGCGCTTTACGTACACGGACAAGGACAAGGGTTTCTTCTCGGTCGATGCGAAGCTGAACGGCAACAGCGATTCGAGCCGCACGAGCATCACCGCGAACAACGTGGCGCTTGCGATCGCCGGCGACGGCAAGTCGATGAGCGGGCAGGCGGTCGCGCCGGCGTTCTGCACGCCGTACGGCACAATCTGGAACGCTCCGGTGTACTTCTATGCGACCTTCGACAAGCCGCTGCGCAAGCAAACCGGTACGTCGTCGGTGAATACCGCGAGCAACGGCGCCGCGACGCTGCAGTTCGACCTGACCGATGACGACAGGACCGTCACCGTGAAGGTCGGCATCTCGTCCGTCAGCGTGTCGAACGCACAGGCCAACCTCGCGGCCGAGGGTGAAAAACTCGCGTTCGACGATGCGCGTGCGAAGGCATCGGCGGCGTGGAACGACCGGCTCAATACGATCCAGATCGATCAGGCGAAGGACCCGGCTGCGCTGAACGCCACGCAGAAGGCGAACCTCACGAAGTTCTATACGGCGCTGTATCACGTATTCAGCGCGCCGACGCTCTATAGCGACACGAATGGCGAGTTCCGCAGCATGCGTCAGCCGAGGAACGCGAACGGCAGCTATCCGACCTCGGTCGACCGGACCGGCACCGTCCCGCAGCGTGCCACCGCGAACGTGAAGGACTACGCGTACAAACGTCCCGACGGCTCGCAAGGCGGCGGCGCCAATCACTACACGGGCTTCTCGCTGTGGGATACGTACCGGTCGCAGGCGCAACTGCTGGCATTGCTTGCCCCGCGGGAAGCGAGCGACATGATGCAGTCGCTCGTCGTCGACGGGCTGCAATGCGGCGCGTTCCCGCACTGGGTCGACGGCAGCGACGATTCGACGCCGATGGCGGGCGACAACGCACTGAACGTGATTGCCGGTTCCTACAAGTTCGGCGCGACCGACTTCGACCTGGTGTCGGCCGCACGGCTGACGAAGCAGTCGGTGTTCGATCCGTCGAGCGCGTGCAACGACCGCGCGAGTGCGCCCGGGCTCGCCAACTTCCTGACGGCCCATTACCTGTCGCAGAGCGACGACGGCCATTCGTCGTCCGCGACCATCGAGCGCGTGCTGAGCGACCGCTCCGCGGCCGCGTTCCTGCAGGCGCTGCCTGCCGGCGTGCTGAACGCGCCGTCGGTCGGCGTGACGGCGGACAACATCGGCACGCTGTATACGCGTGCGTCGTGGTGGCGCAACATCTTCGACTACCCGAACAAGGTGATCGCCGCGCGCAACGCGCCGCCGGCCGGGGCGGCGCCCGGCACGCTGGGCACGCTCGTGCAGGGCGCGTTCCATGAATCGACGGAGCCGAACTACTTCTGGACCTTCGCGCAGGACTGGTCCGCGCTGATCGACGCGATCGGCGGCAAGCAGGCGGCCGTCGCGCGGCTGAACAAGCTGTTCTCGATCACGACGCCGTATTCGACCGTGCCGACCGCCGGCAGCCTGAACGGCGGCGAATCGTCGAATGGCCTCTACATCGGCAACGAACCGTCGTTCCAGTCGCCGTGGGGCTACAACTGGGCCGGGCAACCGAGCGGGGCGCAGTACATCCTGCCGATCATCATGGCGCAGACGTTCGGCACCGGCCGCGACGGCCTGCCGGGCAACGACGACATGGGCGCGACGTCGAGCTGGTACGTGTGGGCGACGCTCGGCATGTTCCCGGTGATTCCGTCGGAAGCCGGTCTTGCGTTGTCGACGCCGCAGTTCAGCGGGATCACGGTCTGGCTCGGCAACGGCAAGACGCTGCGACTCGAAAGCGACAAGCAGGTCGCGGCCGACGATACCGGCCATGCCGCGTTCCCGTACATCCAGTCGCTGAAGGTCAACGGCACGGACTACGCGGGCTCGTGGCTACCGCTGGGCAAGATCGCCAATGGCGGCACGATGAGCTATGCGCTGTCCGCCACGCCGACGCAATGGGCGGCCGCCGACAACCTGACGCCGCCATCCGGGCCGAATGCGGACTACACGCAGATGACGGCGGGCGGTGCGTCAACCGCGATGCGCATGCAGCACCAGGGCGGCGTGCGATGAACGCAAGGGTGCGCGCGGGGCGCCGCGCTGCGCGCATCCGTCGAGCGCGTCGCAGCGCTTCAAGGATTGAAGGCACTGGCGAACCTGCGACGCACGCACGAGGATGCGTGCGACAAGAGGCACCCGGTACGGCCGCGCACTTACGGACGCAGCAGATCGAATCCGCCGAACACCACGACACCGCTGAGCACGATCATCGCGACGGAGTGCTGGCCGAAGTAGAGAATCGCGGCGGCGAGCCACGTCGTGATGCAGAAGGCGCCGATGCGGGCCATCGTGTGTTCCTCGAATGCGTGATGAGGTGAATGTGTGCCGCGCGGCGTTCGCCGCTCGAGCGGGCGAGCGGAGTACGCATGCGGACGGAAACGGCAACTCGGGAAGCCGCGATCGCGGCGCCGGCCCATGTCGCATGCCGCGCGCAACGGGGGCCGGGAGTCGAAGCCGGCGGCTTCGCGGTCGAGCACGGGAAGGCGCTCGACATGCGTAGCCAGCCGGCGAAGCGGCGATTTTACCAGCGCCGTCATGCCGCCCATCTGGCCCTTTCCCGATCCATTGTGCTCATCGCACGGCAATCCACCCGGCCCCGATATTCAAGTTTCGTGTGACGAATGCCGTAAACGAACTGGAAGGCGATTTTCGCCCTGTCACTTCGTTTACCGACATACGGACCGACACGATGCAGATCGATTTCTCCCCGACCGCGCGATCCCCGCTCGCGGATAGCGGCGTGGTCGCGAACCCGTCCGCCGCGACGTCGCCCACCGGCGCAACGAATGCCGCGAGCGCGACGGGCACGGACGGCACCACGGGCGCGACCGGCACGACGGGTGCGACCGGCACGACCAGCCCCTCCGGCGCGAAGGATTCGGCCGGCGCCACCGGCGAAACGCTCGGTGCGGCGGGCGCATCATCGGAAGACCCGGCGGTCGCCCAGTTGAAGGCGCTGATCGAGCGGCTGCAGAAGCAGCTCGCGACGCTGGAGCGGCAGATGGCCATCGCCGCCCAGCGTGCGAAGGACGACCCGACTGCGGCCGTCGAACAGCAGTCGCTGAGCGCGGAAGCCAGTGCGATTTCGGCCGCGCTCGCGACGGCGATCTCGCAACTCGCCGCGGCACTCGAGAAATCCGGCGGCTCGCCGTCGGGCGGACTGGTGTCGACGCAGGCCTGAGGGGCCACGACCTCATCGGCTGCCCGCATTACAATCGCAAGCTCGTCTCCTTCTCAAGGATGGCTGAACGATGAATGCGGAACTCGACGACGACGAACTCGTTCGCTTCGATGCGCACGGCGGCACGCCGCTGCCGGCAGCCGACGCCGAAGGGTGGCTCGACCACGACGGCGCGCGCATCTGGCACGCGTCGTTCGGCCGGGGGCCGGCGGTCGTGCTGCTGCACGGCGGCCTCGGCCACGGCGGCAACTGGGGCAACCAGGTGCCGGCACTGCTCGCGGCCGGCTACCGCGCGATCGTGATCGACAGCCGCGGCCACGGCCGCAGCACGCGCGACGACCGCCCTTACTCCTACGAACGCATGGCATCGGACGTGCTGGCCGTCCTCGACGCGCTGCAGGTCGATCGTGCGCGCTTCGTCGGCTGGAGTGACGGCGCATGCATCGCACTCGTGCTGGCCGCGCGCGCACCGGAACGCGCGGCCGGCGTGTTCTTCTTCGCCTGCAACATGGATCCGGGCGGCACGAAGGAGATGGCGTCGAGCCCGCTGATCGACCGCTGTTTCGCGCGGCATCGCAAGGACTATGCGCAACTGTCCGCGACACCGGAGCAGTTCGACGCGTTCGTCGCGGCCGTCAGCGAAATGATGCGCACGCAACCGAATTACACCGCGCAGGATCTCGCGGCGATCGCCGTGCCGGTCGCGATCGTGCAGGGCGAGCACGACGAATTCATCCGGCCCGAGCATGCGGCGTACCTCGCGCGCACGATCCCCGGCGCGACGTTGACGATCCTGCCCGGCGTGAGTCATTTCGCACCGCTGCAGCGGCCCGCGCGGTTCAACGCGGCGATGCTGGCGTTTCTCGCCCGGCTGCCGGGATGATGCACGCACGGCCCGCCGGCGAGCGGGCGCGTGCGTCGGTGCGGGTTCAGACCATCGCGTTGTCGGCGCCCGGAATCTCGTGCGCCTTGATCTGCTTGCGCTGCAGCTTGTAGCGCAGCTTCCCGAGCATGCCGTCTTCGTGGCTGACACGCGTGATGTTCAGCACGTATTCGTCGTCCGGTGCGATGGCGTGCGCGCCCATGATCCATCGCACGCTTTCGCGATAGTCGTACAGCGACTTGTCGTTGATGTCGGCAAGGAAGAACGACAGCGCGGCCATCGCGGCCGGGTGACCGCCTTCGGCATGTCGGCGCAGTTCGTCGACGTAGCGATGGCGCGACGGATAGTCCTCGATGTCGCCGATGAACATCAGCATGCACTCGAGGCCGTCCGTATGCCCCATCTCGTGCGCCTTGCGTGCGGCCTCGACGGCCTCGGTCTGCATGCGCACGCGTTCGGCACGGTCCGTGCTGGTCTGCCCGATGTGATGGTACGTGTAGCCGAGCCGGTACGCTGCCATGTTGCCGCCGGCCTCCATCGATTCGCGGAAGTAGTGGGCGGCGCGGTACGGGTCGGCCTCGACATGCATGCCTTCCTTGTAGAAGCAGCCGAGCAGGTAGTCGCACGAATCGCCGCCGGCCTCGTAGCCGAGCTGGCAGATGGCGAGGGCATCGGCGGGGCGCCGGTTTTCATACTCGAACGCGGTGGCGATCTGGTTCCATGCGAGCGAGCCGGGCTCGCTCTCGCGCGCGGCTTCGAGCCAGGCGTCGCCGCGCGCGTCGTCCTGGGCGAAGCCGAACGTGCCGGTGCGATGGGCATATCGTATAACCTCGTATAATGTATGCTATACGAAGTTATTACGGCCACAAGATCGGCAAGGTGCTGCTGTTCGAGATCCGCGACGGGCGG
>NZ_BCPP01000450.1:0-5631 GCF_016586125.1 Burkholderia sp. E168m23 | reverse complement strand
ACCGATGACGGGGATTACAACGTCAAGCTCCGCAATCTCGTGCGCTTCCTCGAAGAGGGCGACAAGACGAAGATCACGTTGCGTTTCCGCGGCCGTGAAATGGCTCACCAGGAAATCGGTATGCGGATGCTCGAGCGTCTGCGCACGGATCTCGAGGAAGTCGGCCAGGTCGAGCAGATGCCGAAGATGGAAGGGCGCCAGATGATCATGGTGCTCTCGCCGAAGAAAAAGAAGTAACGGGCCCGCGCGCATCGCGCGCAGGTTCGACAGTGGTTCGGCGCGTTGCCCGGTCAGGGCGGCGCGCCAACGATGACGGCGGCTGCGCAAGCGGTTCGCCGTACACAAGTGGACTGGGTTTCGAAGGGCGGGTCAAGGGCGTAAGCCAACCGCACACCCATCGCCATCTAATAAACTGGAGTTGTTCGTCATGCCTAAGATGAAGACCAAGAAGAGCGCTGCAAAGCGCTTCGTGGTGCGTCCGGGCGGTACCGTCAAGCGCGGTCAAGCCTTCAAGCGTCACATCCTGACCAAGAAAACCACGAAGAACAAGCGCCATCTGCGCGGCGCAACGGCAGTTCATGATTCCGATCTGAACTCCGTCCGCGCGATGCTCCCGTTCGCGTAACCCCTCAACTGATACTCCAAGGAGAGAAACATGCCTCGAGTCAAACGTGGGGTAACCGCACGGGCCCGCCACAAGAAGATCATCAACCTGGCCAAGGGTTATCGCGGCCGCCGCAATAACGTCTACCGCATCGCCAAGCAGGCGGTGATGCGCGCTGGTCAGTACGCGTACCGCGATCGCCGCAACAAGAAGCGTGTGTTCCGCGCACTGTGGATCACGCGTATCAACGCGGCAGTTCGCCAGCACGACATGACCTACAGCGTGTTCATCAACGGCCTGAAGAAGGCGTCGATCGAACTCGACCGTAAGGTGCTGGCCGACATGGCGGTGTTCGACAAGGCTGCTTTTGCTGCGATCGTCAAGCAGGTGAAAGCCGCCGTTGCAGCCTAATTGCGAAATTAGCACTGCGTGGTTAGTTGCAGCGAGGTTCCGGTAGTCTCGGCCGCTGCAGCGAAAACGGGGCTCTTCCGAGCCCCTTTTTTGTTTGGCGAGGCACTTTCGCTCGCCAAGACCGAATGACGTTGGAAATGATGGGATCTATGGATCTGGACCAGATTGTCGCCGACGCGCAGCAGTCCTTCGAACAGGCTGCCGACATCACCACGCTCGAAAACGAGAAAGCACGATTTCTCGGCAAATCGGGTGCGCTGACCGAGTTGCTGAAGGGCCTCGGCAAGCTCGATCCCGAAGCACGCAAGACCGAAGGCGCACGCATCAACGTCGCGAAGCAGCAGGTTGAAGCCGCGCTCACCGCCCGTCGCCAGGCACTGGCCGACGCGCTGCTGAATCAGCGCCTCACCGCCGAAGCGATCGACGTGACGTTGCCGGGCCGCGGCGCCGGCGCAGGCAGCCTGCACCCCGTGATGCGCACGTGGGAGCGTGTCGAACAGATTTTCGGCTCGATCGGTTTCGACGTGGCCGACGGCCCCGAAATCGAGACCGACTGGTACAACTTCACGTCGCTGAACAGCCCGGAGAACCATCCGGCGCGTTCGATGCAGGACACCTTCTACGTCGAAGGCAAGGATGCCGACGGCCGCCAGTTGCTGCTGCGCACGCACACGAGCCCGATGCAGGTGCGTTACGCGCGCATGAACCGTCCGCCGATCAAGGTGATCGCGCCGGGCCGCACGTATCGCGTCGACAGCGATGCGACCCACTCGCCGATGTTCAATCAGGTCGAGGGACTGTGGATCGACGAAAACATCAGCTTCGCCGACCTCAAGGGCGTCTATACCGACTTCCTGAAAAAATTCTTCGAGCGCGACGACATCCTCGTGCGCTTCCGTCCGTCGTATTTCCCGTTCACGGAACCGTCGGCCGAGATCGACATGATGTTCGAGCAAGGCAAGAACGCCGGCAAGTGGCTCGAGATTTCCGGCTCGGGGCAGGTGCATCCGACCGTGATCCGCAACATGGGCCTCGACCCCGAGCGCTACATCGGTTTCGCGTTCGGCAGCGGCCTCGAGCGCTTGACGATGCTGCGCTACGGCGTCCAGGATCTGCGGCTGTTCTTCGAGAACGACCTGCGTTTCCTGCGCCAGTTCGCATAACGCCGCTCGCCGCGCCGACCTGTGCCCGCGCACGCCCCCGATGGACGTTTCCGACGGGGCCCGGGCGTCGATCTAACCTGTTTCGAACGTAGACATCCATGCAATTCCCTGAATCCTGGTTGAGAACCTTTGTCGACCCGCAGCTGACGACCGACGAGCTGTCGCACGCGCTGACGATGGCGGGGCTCGAAGTCGAATCGCTGAGCAAGGCTGCGCCGCCGACGTCGAAGATCGTCGTGGGCCGCGTGCTCGAAGTCGTCAAGCATCCGGATGCGGACAAGCTCAATGTCTGCCAGGTCGACGCCGGCACCGGCGCGACGCTGAACATCGTCTGCGGCGCGCCGAACGTGGCGCCCGGCATCAAGGTGCCGGTCGCGCTGGTGGGCGCGGAACTGCCGCCGGCGGAAGAGGGCGGCAAGCCGTTCGCGATCAAGCTGTCGAAGCTGCGCGGCGTGGAGAGCCAGGGGATGCTGTGCTCGGCGCGCGAGCTGAAGTTGTCCGAAGATCACAGCGGGCTGCTGATCCTGCCGGAAGACACGCCGGTCGGCCAGGACATCCGCGAGACCCTCAATCTCGACGACACGATCTTCGAAATCAAGCTGACGCCGAACAAGGCCGACTGTCTGTCGGTGTTCGGCATCGCGCGCGAGACGGCCGCGATCACCGGCGCACCGCTGACGCCGGTCGACATCCGCCCGGTGAACGTCGAGCTCGACGAAACGCTGCCGGTGCGCATTGCCGCGCCCGATCTGTGCGGCCGCTTCTCGGGTCGCGTGATCCGCGGCGTGAACGCGCATGCGAAGACGCCGCAGTGGATGGTCGAGCGCCTCGAACGCTCGGGCCAGCGCAGCGTGTCCGCGCTCGTCGACATCTCGAACTACGTGATGTTCGAACTCGGCCGCCCGTCGCACGTGTTCGATCTCGACAAGATCCACGGCGGCATCGAAGTGCGCTGGGGCAAGCGTGGCGAATCGCTGAAGCTGCTCAACGGCAACACGGTCGAACTCGACGAAACGGTCGGCGTGATCGCGGACGACCGTCAGGTCGAAAGCCTGGCCGGCATCATGGGCGGCGACAGCACGGCCGTCACGCTCGATACGACCAACATCTACCTGGAAGCCGCGTTCTGGTGGCCGGACAGCATCCGCGGCCGCGCGCGCAAGTACAACTTCTCGACCGATGCGGCCCATCGCTTCGAGCGCGGCGTCGATTACGCGACGACCGTCGAGCACGTCGAGCGCATCACGCAGCTGATCCTCGAGATCTGCGGCGGCAAGGCCGGTCCGGTCGACGATCAGGCGGTGAACCTGCCGCAGCGCGCGCCGGTGAAGATGCGCGTGTCGCGCGCGAACCGCATCATCGGCGTGAAGATCGACGCCGACGAGATCGCGGACATCTTCACGCGCCTCGGCCTGCCGTTCGAGCGTGAAGACGACGCGTTCCTCGTCACGCCGCCGTCGCACCGCTTCGACATCGAGATCGAGGAAGACCTGATCGAGGAAGTGGCGCGCATCTACGGTTTCGAGAAGATCCCGGCGCGGCCGCCGGTCGCGACGAGCGAAATGCGCGCGACCCACGAGACGCGGCGTTCGATCCACGATATTCGTCACGCGCTCGCCGCGCGCGACTACGCGGAAACCGTCAACTTCAGCTTCGTCGATGCGGAGTGGGAGCACGATTTCGCGGGCAACGACAACCCGATCCGCCTGCTGAACCCGATCGCGAGCCAGCTTTCGGTGATGCGCACGACGCTGTTCGGCAGCCTGATCGCCGTGCTGCGCCACAACCTGAACCGCCGCGCCGATCGCGTGCGCGTGTTCGAATCGGGGCGCGTGTTCGTCGCCGATCCGTCGGTGAAGGCTGGCGAGCTGGCGGTCGAAGGTCATGCGCAGCCGAAGCGCGTCGGCGCGCTGGCGTACGGTCCGGCACTCGACGAGCAGTGGGGCGTGGCGACCCGCGCGGTCGATTTCTTCGACGTGAAGGGCGATCTCGAAGCGCTGCTCGCGCCGGCGGTTGCGCGTTTCGTGAAGGCCGAGCATCCGGCCCTTCATCCGGGCCGCAGCGCACGGATCGAAGTCGATGGCCGCGCGGTCGGCTGGATCGGCGAGTTGCATCCGCGCCTGATGCAGAAATACGAGCTGCCGCACCCGCCGGTGATGTTCGAAATCGACGCGGATGCGCTGATTGCCCGTACGCTGCCCGCGCCGACCGATGTGTCGAAATTCCCGCCGGTCCGTCGCGATATCGCCGTTGTCGTCGATCAGGCGGTCGAGGTTCAGGCACTTTTCGACGAAATGAAGAAGGCGCTTGCCGAAGAGGCCTGCCGATTCGTTCAGAAGGTTGTACTCTTCGACGAATTTCGTGCAAAATCAAATACTTCCGGTGGTCTTGCCGCGAACGAGAAGAGCCTTGCCTTCCGCGTGACGCTGCAGGACGCGGCTGGCACGCTGCAGGACGAGGTCGTCGATCAGGCGATTCAGACGCTGGTCGAGCGAATGGCTCGTGCCGGTGCGCGCCTGCGCGGCTAAGGAGAGGGCCCGCCCGTTCGCGGGCGGCTTTTTTCCATCGTAAGTTTTGATTCAACGCGCTGTATGGCAGATATGAACGACATGACCTCGAGTGAATTCGAAGCCCTCCTGACGGCGCAACGCAGCGCGATGAACCGCGACGCGTCGGCGCCGGCGTCCACCGAGACGCCGACGCTGACGAAGGCGGAACTGGCGGAGCTGCTGTTCGACAGCGTCGGGCTGAACAAGCGTGAAGCGAAGGACATGGTCGAGGCGTTTTTCGAAGTGATCCGCGATGCGCTCGAAAACGGCGAAAGCGTCAAGCTGTCGGGGTTCGGCAATTTCCAGCTGCGCGACAAGCCGCAGCGTCCGGGCCGCAATCCGAAGACGGGCGAGGCGATTCCGATCGCGGCCCGCCGGGTGGTAACCTTCCACGCGAGCCAGAAGTTGAAGGCGCTGGTCGAAAACGGCGCGGAGTAATACGCGCGCCCACGCCCCGCGCGGCCGCCGCGCACCCTTACCGACGGTTAACCGACGATGACCACCACGGTTGAGAAAGTCGTCTTGCCTCCGATTCCCGCGAAGCGCTACTTCACGATCGGCGAAGTCAGCGAACTATGCGGGGTCAAACCACATGTGCTGCGTTACTGGGAACAGGAATTCACTCAGCTGCGGCCGGTGAAGCGGCGCGGCAACCGGCGGTATTACCAGCATCACGAAGTGCTGCTGATCCGGCGGATTCGCGAGTTGCTGTACGAGCAGGGCTTCACGATCAACGGCGCGCGCAATCGGCTCGATTCGCCGGGCAGCGAGCGGGCCGCGGCGGAGCCGGTCGAATCCGACGCGCAGGCCGTCGATGCGCGCGGCGCGGCCAGGCCGGGCGCAAACGTCGATGTGATCGCGTTGCGGCAGGCGTTGCTGGATGTGATCGACGGACTGAAACACG
>NZ_BCPP01000449.1:0-5635 GCF_016586125.1 Burkholderia sp. E168m23 | reverse complement strand
CCAAGTCAAGCCGGGCATATTATAAATGGCGGTCCCGAGCGCCACTAGCGGGCGCTCGTGGTGCAAAGCCGACAGCCCGACCGTGCTGTTCACTACGACCACGCCACGCGCATGCTCAAGCAGCGTCGGCAAGTGACCCGAGTTGATGAAACGGACCCGATCTCCGATACCGGCCTCGCGCGCAATCGACATCGCGAAGCGGTAGTATTCGATCATGCCGGTATCGAGCGGGTGGTTCTTGATCAGCAGAGTCGCGTCGTGCGGCGCGTGTCGGGCGAACGAGCGCAGGACGTAGTCAATCGCATCGCGCACCCCTTCGAATGGCGAATGCACGACGATCTGCGCATCGGAGTTGAGTTGCAGCGGGAACAGGTAATAAGGCCGGCCGGAGTCGAGCAATTCGCGCGTGACCGCGTCGGCCTGACGGCGATGTCGCCCCTGCAAAAGCGCGCGAAACGCAAGTCCTGCGTATTCGACGATTCCATTGCGCGGGCGGTGACTGCGATAGCGAGGAAAGCGCCACGCGAGCAGCGCATTGGCGACCCGGTATGTGATGTCGTGAAAGACGCGCTCATACAGGTTGTAACCGGTTGGCACCCCGGGCTGCGCCGCCGGGATGACATCGCGCAGCTTCGTGTATTCCTGCGGATCCACCGGCATTCGCGAGCGACCGTTCACGCCGTGGCTTTCTAGCGTGATCCAGTGCGGGCGCACGTAGCCCTCTTCAAACACGTGCACACGCACACCGAATTGCTCTGCGACAGGATGCATGTGCCGGTGAACTTCGCGGCAATCGCCGAACATCAGAACGTCAGTGATGCTTTCTCGGCGGATGAAGTCGGCATACCATGTGGAAAGCTCGGACACCAGCCCAGCATAGTTGAGCGCATTGCGAGTCTTGCCGTAGAACCAATCGCCGCCACAGAAATTAACGCGATGTATCGCGTGGCCCCGCTCAACCAGCACGTCTGCGAGCCGACTAAAAAATAGCGAAGCCGTGCCTTGCAGCACAAGAAATGAGCGAGGCATCAGAAATACCAACCAGCGAATTGACCCGACCGAAGCAAGTCTGCTTCGGCCCCCTTGAAGCGAGTCTTTTTTGACTATTAAATTTCCAGCTGGCGGCTTGCCGGCTCGTCTTTCTAGTAGCCGGTGAATATAACACCTCTCTTCTGAAAAGAAAAATTGGACCGATCGAATCGGTCGGGCGCATTTGCGCAAATGTAACGCTACCGGGAAGGAGATAGCACAATCCCCACTCGCTCGCTATAATCAGCCGCCCCCGCTCTGGGCCGGCGCGCTTCGTCCTCCGGCAGAAATGCAACAACATGCCGGACGCCTCCCGACCGCGCCCAGACGGTGCGACAGGTGATCGAAAGGGGCGGCTACAGCCTCCTTACCATCGCTTCGTGACCGTGTCATTAAATTGAATCTGCTCTCTAGTTGAAAGGCGAGAATATTCCTTTCGACGGCATGCGAAGAGCCAATCAGCCTGGATGGAAGGAAGTTGGAAAACGTATCTGGCAGCACCTCAATCTCTACGTCCGGAACACCGAAAGCGAACCTGTTTGGACGCCTGAAAAAGCTCAACCTCCTTTTCGTTGCGACAGTGGCCGCACCCACGCTGATCGCGACCCTTTATTACGGCCTCATCGCTTCTGACATCTATGTGTCGGAGACGCGCTTCGTGGTCCGCAGCGCACAGCGGGCCGCGCAAACCAGCATGGTTGGCGCCCTGCTGGAGGGCACTGGCTTCGGACGTGGACAGGATGAAGCATATCCCGTTATCGATTACATTCAATCACGGGACGCGCTCGCAGAGCTCAACCAGCACAACTACATCGTCGATGCATACTCGAGGCAAGGCGACTTTTTCAGTCGCTTCAACGCAACGCTCGACGGCAGCTTCGAGTCGCTGTGGAAGTACTACGGCAAGCACATCGTCTCAGTCAATCTCGACTCCGCCTCGTCAATTACGACTCTGCAAGTACGCGCTTACACGGCCGAAGATGCGCACCGAATCAGTTCGCAGCTGCTGAGACTAAGCGAGCGACTCGTCAACAGAATGAATGAACGCGCGACTACGGATACCGTGCAATTTGCACAGCGTCAGGTCGACGTTGCCGCCTCCAAGGCGAAGGATGCTGCGATCGCACTCGCCGCGTACAGAAACTCGAACTCGGTGTTCGATCCCGAAAAGCAATCTGCGCTTCAGTTGCAGCAGGTTACGAGCCTACAGACTCAGCTGTTTTCCGCTCAGACCCAGTTGCGGCAGCTACAATCGATCGCCCCCCAAAATCCGCAGGTGGCCGTCCTAAAAAATAGCATCAGCGAGACCGAACAGCAGATCAAAGAAGCGACAGGTGGCGTTGCAGGCAGCAGGAACTCTCTGTCGAACAAGACAGCAAGCTATACACGCCTGCAACTCGATGCTCAGTTTGCCGACAAGCAGCTTGCATCCGCAATGGCAGCCATGGAGACTGCGCGCGCCGAAGCACAGCGCCAGCAACTCTACTTGGAACGCCTCGTTCAACCCAATACGCCAGACGTCGCGATCGAGCCGAAACGGCTGAAGTCGATCTTCGAGGTTTTCGCGCTCGGAATGATCGCCTGGGGTATCCTCAGCCTCCTGCTCGCGGGCGTGCGTGAGCACCACGACTAACGAGTGGCAATGGCACATCACGATACCTCGCTATCTCGCTCACTCGCGATCCAGACGCGCGTCGTGAGCGCTCTGCTGATGCGAGAAATCCTCACGCGATTCGGTCGGCACAACATCGGCTTTCTGTGGATCTTTTTCGAACCGATGATGTTTACGGTGGGGGTGCTTGCACTGTGGACGCTCACCAAGGCAACCCATGGCTCGACACTGCCGATAACGGCATTCGCGATCACCGGATACTCCCCTGTTCTGCTGTGGCGCAATTGCGCGAATCGCTGTGCGCTGGCAATTCTTCCGAACCAAGCTCTGCTCTATCACCGGAACGTGCGCGTCATCGACTTCTTCTTTGCTCGCCTCCTGCTGGAAATATCGGGCGCAACGATGTCGTTTACATTCCTCTCCGTTCTCTTCATCGCCGCAGGCATGATGAAGCCGCCCGAAGATCTGACGATGATCATCGGCGCATGGTTTCACTTGGCCGCTTTTGGCACCGGGCTCGCGCTCATCATCGGTGCACTGTCCGAGCGCAGCGAAGCGGTAGACCGCATCTGGCACACCATTGCCTATCTTATGTTTCCGCTGTCCGGTTCGATTTTCATGGTGTCGTGGCTACCAGAGAAGTTTCAGAAAGCGGTTCTACTACTGCCGATGGTGCATGGCACGGAAATGCTTCGGGGCGGCTATTTCGGATCGCTCGTCAAACCACATTACAGCATCCCCTACATGATCTTCAGTGACATGATCCTTTTGCTGGTCGGTCTCTATTTCGTTCGGGATGCCAGCATGAGAGTGGAACCCGAATGATCGAGCTCGAAGGCGTCTGCAAGGACTATCACACGCGGCAAGGCACCCGACGCGTACTGAACAAGATCAATTTGCAGGTTCGGCAAGGCGAGAAAGTCGGTATCCTGGGTCGCAACGGAGCCGGCAAATCGACGCTGATCCGGATGATAAGCGGAGCAGAACTGCCAACTGCCGGCCGAATTCGCCGGAGCATGCAAGTGTCCTGGCCGCTCGCATTCGGAGGGGCGTTCCAAGGCAGCCTGACCGGCATGGACAATCTGCGATTCATCTGTCGCGTCTATGGCGCCGACGCAAAGGCCGCTGAACCATTCGTCCAGGAATTCTCGGAGCTCGGCTACTATTTGCGCGAACCGGTAAAAAGTTACTCTGCCGGGATGCGTGCTCGTCTGGCGTTCGCCATTTCAATGGCCATCGAATTCGATTGTTTCCTGATCGACGAAATTGTGGCAGTCGGTGATAGCCGGTTCCATGCAAAATGCCATCACGAGCTGTTCGAACGACGCAAAGACCGCGCACTGATCATTGTGAGTCACGATGCAAGCTACATCCGGGAACATTGCGATCGTGCAGCAGTACTGATTGCTGGCAAGTTGCATGCATTCGACGTAATCGAAGATGCCTATGCGTTTTATCAGGAGAACGCCGCCTGACAACCCGTACAACCAACGTTGGTAGCTTGGACCAATTCAAAGCCGCCGCCCTCCAGTTCACGGCAATATGGTTATCTGCGCGCCGCGCGCCGGCTGCCAGAAATGCCGCACGCGCATTGAACCCGGCACATCGAGCACCAACGGGGCGCCACCAGTTGCTCGTCGATGTTTCCATCATCGCGGTTCACGATGCCGGAACTGGTATTCAACGAGTTGTCCGTTCGCTGTTATTGCAACTCCTGGCCTCGCCGCCCGCCGGATTCGACGTGCGCCCAGTCTGGGCAACCCGCGCAAAACCGTTCCACTACGCAGATCATCTCCTCGGGCACGCACCGCATGACACGAGGCCGAATGGTGCACCCGTCCACGTTGCGAACGGCGATGTTTTCCTGGGTCTCGATCTTACGAGTCGCATTCTGCCGAGACGGCAGCGTGATCTGCTAGCGTGGCGACGACAAGGCGTGCGCTGCGCATTCATTGTCTACGATCTGCTTCCACTACAAAACCGTAGTTGGTTTACTCCGCGCGCGCATCGCTCATTCCGACATTGGCTATCCACAATAGCGGTTCATGCCGATGAACTTTGGTGCATATCGCGCACCGTCGCGAGCGAAGTAGACTTATTGATGCAGCAGCGCTTCGGTCTCGCTCGCGCGGAAATTCCGGTACGTTGGTTCGAGCTTGGCGCGGACAAACTTGATCGTGCGCACGTCGGCGAATCCGTGTCAGTGCCCGGATATACACGATTTGCTCGCCCGATATTACTCATGGTCGGAACGATAGAGCCCCGTAAAGCGCATGCACAGGTCCTCGATGCATTCGACTTGCTATGGGGCAACGGTGAGCAGCCGACGCTGGTGATTGTCGGCAAGAAGGGATGGCGTGTAGATGCGCTCGCTGAACGCCTGGCTCTTCACCCACAAAACGGCAGGTTGCTATTTTGGCTCAACGAGGCCGACGACGCGCAACTGGAAATGCTCTACAACCTGGCAGACGGCCTTATCCTAGCATCTGAGGCCGAAGGCTTCGGGCTCCCGATCATCGAGGCAGCGCGTCACGACAAGCCACTTTTTCTGCGTGATCTGTCCGTATTTCGAGAAGTCGCGGGCGAACATGCGACCTATTTCTCGGCCTCGGACAGGCACGCGATGGCGAGCCAGATGTCAGAATGGCTTGCACAACTTGCGACCGGTACTGCGCCGCGTAGTGGCTCGATCAAGCCGATTAGTTGGGCCGCGAGCGCCAGGCAACTAGCTATGTTTGTAACCGAACTGGCTACGAAATAACTCAGGCTAGCTCCCGACACACTTCAAGCGTACGCTTCGCACATTTTGTCCAAGTTGCTTCACCGGCAACTTGCAGTCCTCGAGCGACCGCCGATGTGCGCCACGCGGTATCGCAAATTACATGCTCAATACCGTCACGCAACGTTGCGTCATCGTCTGGTTCAACAAGCCATGCAGCCCCCCCTGCCACCTCGGGCAACGAAGAGGAACGTGACGTAAGCGTCGGCACACCG